>DATHJM010000451.1:0-2177 GCA_035489775.1 Burkholderiales bacterium | reverse complement strand
CCCTGCTTGGCCATCTGGTGGCCGTCGAGCGCGGTAACGACGGAAGACGACTCACCCGGAATGTTGATCAGGATGGAGGTGGTCGAGCCGCCGTACTGCGCACCGTAATAGATCCCGGCAAGCATGATCAGCGCGGAAGTCGGGTTGAGCGTGAAAGTAACCGGCAGCAGCATGGCAATGGTGGCCACCGGTCCGATGCCGGGCAGCACGCCGATCAGCGTGCCGAGCAGACAGCCCATCAAACAGTAGAAAATATTCTGGATGGAGAGCGCAACCTCGAAGCCGATGGCGAGATTGTGAAAGAGTTCCATCGCGCTTACTCCCAGAGGCTCGGCCAAACGTTCATCGGCAGCCCCAAGCCGTGGACGAACGATGCTACCGAGAATACCGCAAGAGCAAAGCTGAGCACGGTGACGTGCCCCGCCGTGATTTGCGGCCACTTGTACCGACCCGCGAAAAACGCGAGCGCTCCGCCCAAGGCGATCTCCACCAATAGGAGCACCAGCACTGGGGGTATATTTACACCCACCGCGCCAAACACGGCGAGCACGGGATGCTGTATCCACGATGACACGAGCAGCGTAAGGCAGGTCAAGAGGACTCCGACGGCTGCGTAGGCCGGCAACATCTGGAAATCCTTGCGCGTCCACACGAACCCGGGTAAGGCCGAAACTATCGTCAGTATGAAGACCGCCATTACGAGTCCGAGCGGCTTCAGCACGTAGCCAAAAAGAACGACCGCGAACAGGACCACCCACAGCGAACGCTCACCGAAGGCCGCAAAGAGCAACAGGATGGCGACGCCCGCAAGCAACGCGTGGGCAATCTGCGCGAAGATCGCAGCGTCGCGCGGTGGCTGGGTGTAAAAGGCGATCACGCCCAATATCAGCCCGCCGGCGACAAGCCATACCCGAAACGGAAAGACAGCCAGCGGATTGGATATCTTCGACACAAAGCCCCGCACCAGCACGGCAGCGCCGAGCACCGCGAGTATCCCGCCGAGCACCGTCGGAAAATACGCCGGCCCCATGCGCACCGCGTTCCCCATTGCGTACCCGTACTCGAGCTTGTAGTCGAACAGCTTGGCCGCCAGCTCGACGAGGAACCGGTGCGGGCCGATGGCGAGAAGCAGGAAACCCAGCCCGAACGAGATGAACATCACCCCGGCCCAGAAATCCTTGCCGTTCGCTATTTTCATTTACCCCTCCACCACTCCGGCCGCGTATTGTGCCACATGTTCTTGGGCCGGTATGACTTCCCCGATCAAGTCTTTTCGCGATCCATGTACGCAAGCAGTTTGGAGCTGGTGTGACGCAGCCGCTGCGACAGCATAAGCACCAGTTCCATGAGGATTTTCGCCCCGAGCGTCGTCTGCTCCAGAATGATGCGCGCCAGGCTGTCGCGCGACAGCACCGCGATCATGCAGGACTCCGAGGCGATGCAGCTCGCGAAGCGCGGCTCGCCGTCGATCATGGACATTTCGCCGAACGACTGCCCCGGCGCGATCAGCGCGATCAGCCGCGGAGCGTTCCACCGATCCTGCTTGAACACTTCGATTCGACCTTCGATGAGAAAGACCATGAAATCGCCCGCATCGCCTTCGCGGATGATTTCCACGCCCGGCCCGGCGCGGTAGACCTGCATGAACTCGCTCAGCACGCGGATTTCCGTCATGTTGAAGTTCTCGAAAAGCGGCGAGAACGTGATGAGGCCGTGAATCCTGTCAGCGAATTGCAAGGGATCGCCCAGCGACTCCAGCTGCGATAGCCGGGCCCTTTCCGCAGTTTCCGCCATCTTCGGATTCTCGCCTCGGTGAGTTGGCGCGCGCTGGCTCCTCGTCCCGCCTCCCGCGCCGGTGACGGGCGAGATTATGCCCAAACGCCGTACCGATCACAAATGTCCGGGTTCCGCCTCATCCGGCAAGGAACCATCCGGTCGCACCCAACCACCCCGCGGTCGCCGCGATCAGGTGCGGATTGCGCAGCATCTCCCAGGCGGGATCACCGCCGCCCCCCTTCGTATACACGACTTGCAGATACCGGAACAGGCCGTACAACACGAACGGAAACGTGAGAAAGAGCCGGTCGGTGCCGTGCAGCGCTATGGTGTCCGGGTCCACCGTGTACAGCGCGTAGCCGAGCGCGGCGCCAGCGACGCTGACCGCGATCAGGCAATCC
>DATHJM010000450.1:0-10512 GCA_035489775.1 Burkholderiales bacterium | reverse complement strand
CGTGCTGGAATCGCTTCCGCTCGAGGAACGCCTGGTCGTCTGGAACCTCGTCAAGGCTGAGCGCGACGGCGAAATCCTGCTCCAAGCCTCCGATGCGGTGCGCGAGACGCTCATCCGCAGCATGGATTTGCAGGAGCTGGTCGCCGCGGCCGAGCGGCTGGAGGCCGACGAAATCGCCGACCTTGCGCCGGATCTGCCCGACGAGGTCATCCACGACGTCTTCCAGGCCTTGCCCGTCGAGGAACGCGAGCAGTTGCGCGCGGCGATGTCGTACCCCGAGGACGCGGTCGGCGCCCTCATGGATTTCGACGTGGTCAGCGTGCGCGAGGATACGGCGATCGAAACCGTCACGCGGTATCTGCGGCGCTTCGACGCGCTGCCGCACCATACCGACCAGATCTTCGTCGTCGACCGGGACGAGCGCCTGAAAGGCGTGCTGCCGCTCTCCAAACTGATCGTCTCCGAACTCGAGCACATCGTCGGAATGGTCCTGGTGAGCGACGTCGTCACGCTCCAGTCCGGCGACAAGGCGCAAGACGCCGCCAAGGCATTCGAGCGCTATGACCTGGTTTCGGCCCCGGTCGTGGACGAGCAGGGCAAACTCGTCGGCCGGGTGACGGTGGACAAGGTCGTCGACTTCATCCGCAGCAAGAGCGAGAGCGAGCTCCTCACGCAGGCCGGGTTGCGCGAGGAGGAGGACGTTTTTTCCTCGGTCTGGGCGAGCGTGAAGAACCGCTGGGCCTGGCTGGCAATCAATCTCGCCACCGCTATTTTCGCCTCGCGCGTGATCGGCGCCTTCGAGCACTCGATCGAGAAACTGGTGGCGCTTGCCGCGCTCATGCCTATCGTGGCGGGCATCGGCGGAAATTCGGGCAACCAGACCATCACCTTGATCGTGCGCTCGATCGCGCTCGGGCAGGTGCAGATGGAGCACGCGAAGAAGCTGCTCGCAAAGGAACTGGGCGTTTCGCTACTGAATGGCCTGATCTGGGGCAGCGCGCTCGGCCTGATTGCTTATTGGCTCTACCAGAAGGTTTCGCTCGGTTTGGTGATGACGGCGGCGATGACGCTGAACCTCGTTCTTTCCGCGATTGCGGGGGTGCTGATCCCGCTCACCATGATACGGCTCGGGCGCGATCCCGCACTGGGCTCCTCGGTCATGATCACCGCGATCACAGACAGCGGCGGGTTTTTCATTTTCCTCGGCCTGGCGACCCTTTTCCTGGTGTGACCGGCGCGCACGCGGCGTGCCGGGAACGCAGCGTGAGCCCGCTCTAGGATATCGAACGGAACGCGGCGTCCGCCGCTGCAATCGTTTTCGCTATATCCGCCTCAGAGTGCTCGGCGGAGACGAAGCCCGCCTCGTATGCAGACGGCGCCAGGTACACGCCGCGCTCGAGCATGGCGTGGAAAAAGCGGTTGAACGCCTGCTTGTCGCACTGCATGACCTCGGCGTAGGTCGAAGGCGGCATGTCGCGAAAATACAGGCCGAACATGCCTCCCACGTACTGCGCCGAGAACGCAATCCCGCGCATGCGCGCCGCCGAGACGAGGCCGTCGCAGAGCGCGCGCGCTGTCGCGGCAAGGCGCTCGTAGAAGCCTGGCGCCTCGAGCTTCTTCAGGGTTGCAAGCCCCGCAGCAACCGCGAGCGGGTTGCCCGACAGCGTACCGGCCTGGTAGACCGGGCCCAGAGGCGCGATTTTCCCCATGATGTCGCGGCGGCCGCCGAATGCTCCGAGCGGCATCCCTCCGCCGATGATTTTGCCGAGTGTCACGAGGTCTGCTCGCACCCCGTAGAGCTGCTGGGCGCCTTGCAGCCCGACGCGAAAACCCGTCATCACTTCATCAAAAATCAGAATGGCCCCGTGCCGGGTGCAGTGCTCCCTAATGCGCTCGAGAAACCCGGGCCGCGGCGCAACCAGGTTCATGTTCCCGGCGACCGGCTCGACGATGACGCAGGCGATGGAATCGCCGAGCTCGTGAAACGCAGCGTCCAGCCCCGCCACATCGTTGTAGTCGAGAACGAGCGTCTGCGCCGCGGTCTCGGGCGTTACGCCGGCCGAACTCGGATTGCCCAGAGTGAGCGCGCCCGAGCCGGCTTTGACGAGCAGGCTGTCTGCATGGCCGTGATAGCAGCCCTCGAACTTCACGATGCGGCTACGGCCGGTGGCCCCGCGCGCGAGCCGCAGGGCCGACATGGTCGCCTCGGTGCCGGAGCTGACCAGTCGCACCAATTCAACTCCCGGGACGAGTCGCCCAAGCAGCTCGGCCATCTCGGTCTCGGCCTCGGTCGGGGCGCCGAAGGAAAGTCCGCGGGCCGCCGCCTCCCGCACGGCGGCGACGACCTCCCGGTCCGCGTGTCCGAGAACGAGCGGCCCCCAGGAGCCGACGTAGTCGAGATATTCGCGACCGTCGGCGTCCCAAATGCGGCTGCCTTCGCCGCGCACCATGAAACGGGGCGTCCCGCCGACGGCGCCAAACGCGCGCACGGGTGAGTTGACCCCGCCGGGGATGGATTTTTGCGCGCGAGCAAACAGCGATTCGTTCCTGCTCACGGGTTCTTCCTGTGGAAAAGGCGACTGAAGGCGCGCGCTGCCGCCTCGATGTCGGGCGCGTCGAACAGCGCGCTGATCACCGCAACGGCGTCGGCCCCTGCGTCGATGAGGGACTGCGCGTTTTCGGTCGTGATGCCTCCGATCGCGACCACGGGCGAACCGAGGCGGGCCTTCGCCTCTCGATAGAGCGAAAGCGGCGCACGCGTTGCCCCCGGCTTGGTTGCGGAAGGGAAAGCGCTGCCGAAGGCGACATAATCGGCGCCGGCTTCTCGCGCCGCGAGGGCGAGCTCGAGTCTGTCGTAGCAGGACACGCCGAGCAGCCTGTCTTTCCCCAGCTGCGCGCGCGCAGCTGCAATCGGGGCGTCCTCGCGGCCAAGGTGCAGGCCGTCCGCACCGATCGTGCCGGCCAGATCCAGGTCGTCGTTGATGACGAGCGGAACGCGTGCTTCGCGACACAGCGCAAGCAGCGCCGCGCCCTGCTCGCGGCGCAGCACGGCATTCGCGGATTTGTTGCGGTACTGCAGGATACGCGCTCCGCCGGCAAGGGCCTTGCGCACCTTGCGGGCGAGCAAGCCGGTGTCGGGCTCATCGGGTGTCACGGCGTACAGACCGCGAAATCCCGCGCGTGAAACCACCCAGTGCTCAGGCTTTGCCTGTGCCTGGCTCATCCATTTCCCGCGCCCAGAAAAACCGGTCCGGTATGTATTGACCCATGCCTGGGCGAAACCCCGCGTTGAGCGTTTGCCACGTGTATTCCTGGGCTTCGCGCACCGCCTCGGGCAGATCGAGGCCGTTGGCGAGCGTCGCCGCGATCGCTGCGGCAAGCGTGCAACCCGATCCGTGATAACTCCCCGGCAATCTTTCCCAGCTGTCCGAGCGCACCACGCCTTCCGGGCCGTAGAGCGTGTTCACGACTTGCGGCGTGTTCTCGTGCGTGCCGGTAATGAGCACATACTCGCAGCCCAGGCCGAGCAGTTTCTCCGCGGCGCCGGGGAGGGCGAGCTCATCGTCGTCCTCGCCGTCGCCCTGAACGAGGCGCCGAGCTTCACGGCTGTTGGGGGTGAGAATGGTCGTCTGGGGCAGAAGCAGCTCGCACATCGCCGAAATCATGTCCTCGGTCGCAAGCTCGTCGCCGCGTCCGGAGGAAAGTACCGGATCGAAGATAAGTGGCACGTCGGGATAATCGGACACGACCTCCGCGATCGCCGCGATGTTCTCGATGCTGCCGACCATTCCGACTTTGAATGCGGCGACCGGCATATCCTCGAGCACCAGGCGCGCCTGGTCCACCACCCAATCTGAATCGATCGCTTGCAAATTCTCCACGCCGGCGGTGTCCTGGACAGTGATTGCCGTAATTACCGAGAGCGCGTGGCAACCCATCGAGGCGAGCGTCAGCAGATCGGCTTGCACCCCCGCGCCGCCGGTCGGATCTGCAGCGGAAAACGCTAGCACGATAGGGGGGAGGGTAGAGGAGGACATGGGCAGCGAAGAACCGGCGGTGGCTGGCAGGCGGCTCGTCGCTCAGGTTATCATGCGACGCCCCATTGTAACCCATCCCAACCTGATGACGGAAAAGCAAGAATTCAAAACCTGGATGTGTTTGATCTGCGGCTTCGTCTATGACGAAGAGAAGGGACTCCCCGAGGAGGGAGTCCCGCCCGGCACGCGCTGGGAGGATATCCCGATGAACTGGACTTGTCCTGAATGCGGCGCCCGGAAGGAGGACTTCGAGATGGTCGAATTCTGAGTTCGGAACACGTCCCTGCCGCACCCTCTGGAACCATCTCGCGAATAGCGATCGGGTGACCGGCGATCCTGATAGCGCTTCTGAAATACGCCGTACAAGGCTTTGTTTTGACTGGATTTGGCTGTATAGTGTAGAAAGGTGCACGGGGTGGAGTCGAGCCGCCGCTTTAGTACAGTCGGACTAAACTGTCGGAACAAGAGAAACAGGACGTTTGCCGGGTACACAGCATGAGCGAAACCTCGAATCTTGCCGGCGTCAAGGTGATGGTGATCGACGATTCGAACACTATTCGCCGCAGCGCGGAGATTTTCCTGGTTCAAGCGGGTTGCAAGGTGATCCTCGCTGAGGACGGTTTCGACGCGCTCTCCAAGATCACCGACCACCAGCCCGACATCATCTTCGTGGACATCATGATGCCTCGCCTCGACGGGTATCAGACCTGCGCGCTGATCAAGAAAAACGCGCACTTCGCCGCCACGCCCGTGATCATGCTGTCTTCCAAGGACGGCCTGTTCGATAGGGCGCGTGGCCGGATGGTGGGCTCGGACGAATATCTGACCAAGCCATTCACGAAGGACAGTCTTTTGAAGACCATAGGCGCGCACGCGCCCGTTCGTACCTGAGGAGATTGCCATGGCCGTAAAGAAGATCCTGATCGTGGATGATTCGCCGACCGACCGGCAGTTTTTCATGGAAACGCTGTCGAAGCAGGGGTACCAGTGCGTGACTGCGGAGAATGGCGATGAGGCAATCACCAAGGCGAAGTCGGAGAAGCCCGACCTCATCCTGATGGACGTGGTCATGCCGGGCACCAATGGCTTTCAGGCGACGCGCGCCATTACGCGCGACGAGACGACCAAGCACATCCCGGTGATCGTCGTGACGAGCAAGAACCAGGAAACCGATCGCGTCTGGGGAATGCGCCAGGGCGCGAAGGATTACCTGATGAAACCGATCGACGCCAAGGAGTTGCTGGCGAAGGTCGCTGCGGTCAAATAGGCCCGCGCCGTGGCTAAACAGATCAGCCTGCGTGAGTTCCAGCAGGGACTCGCCCAGAGATTGCGGGAGGCTCAGACCGAAGCCGAGCCCACGTCGCGGTTGGGAGTGCAGGCGGGTAGCCGCAACTGGCTGCTCAAGCTGGACGACGCCGGGGAGATGCTGCCGCTGCCGGAGTTTTCCGGAGTTCCGCTCACCAAGCCCTGGTATCTGGGCCTGGCGAACATCCGCGGGGTGCTGGCGAGCATCGTGGATTTCGCCGCCTTCATGGGAGGAGAGCAAACGGTGCGTACGCCCGATTGCCGCTTGTTGCTGATCGCCGAACGCTTCCATTCGTTCAGTGGACTGATGATCAGCCGCATGCTCGGGCTGAAAAACGTGCAGACCATGCAGCCGGCGGAGAAGGCGACCGACCGGCCCTGGATCGGAGCCGCCTACCGCGACGAGGAGGGCCGCCTCTGGCACGAGCTGGACATCGGTGCGCTCGTGGCGCACGACGATTTTCTTCAGGTGGGCGCCTAGCGCGTATCCACGGTAACCCGAACATAGGAGGGACCCATGGCATTTTTCAAACTTCCGGCCAAGACCGGAGCCAAGAAGGACGCGACGCCCGCCGCGCAGGCTCCGAGAGCAATCCCCCGGGCCGTGCCCAAGCCCGTTGCCAAGCCTGCACCCGGCCCGACAACCGTCGTCGAAGGGCCCAAGCGGCGGATGATCGGCCTCGGCACGGCACGCGTCGGCCGGCAGTACACGATTCTCGGCGCGCTATTTGCAGTGCTCTTTGTCGCGGCCGCGTTCATCGTGTTCAAGGACAACCGCGAAGCGACTTACGGCACGATCTACGTCTCCACTGCTGCGCAGATGCGCATGCTGACCCAACGCATCGCCAAGGCGGCGCAAACCGGGCTCATCGGCATCCCCGAGGCGTTCAGGCAGCTGCAGCAGTCGCGCGATGAGTTCATCGCGGCGCTGAAGCTGCTCACGCAGGGTGGGCAGGCGGGTGACGTTTCCCTGCCAGCGACATCCGAGACGGTGAAACCGCAGCTCGACGCCTTGACCAAGGAATGGGAAAAGACCGACCGCAGCGTGCAGCTCGTGCTTGCGCAAAGCAAGAACCTCATCGGGCTCGCCACGGCGGTACGCCTGATCAACACCAACAACCCCGTACTGCTCGATCTCGCCGAGCAGGTTCAGGCGCTCAAGCTGCAGGCCCAGGCTCCCGCGCGCGAGGTCTCTCTTTCAGGGCAGCTCGTGATGTTGACGCAGCGGCTCGCGCGGAACGCGAATGCCATGCTCGGTGCCGACGTGATCGACCCGGAAGTGGCGTTTCTGATGGGCAAGGACACAACCACGTTCCGCGAGGTGCTGCAGGGCCTGATGAAGGGCAGCGACGTGCTTCGCGTCACGGCAACGAAGGACCCTGAGCAGCAGGCAAAGCTCGTCGAACTCGAAAAGGCCTACCAGGAATTCCAGGGGGCGGTGTCCTCGATTCTCGGAAACCTGCAGTCGTTGGTGAATGCGAAGCAGGCCGGCCGCAAGGTCGTGGACGACTCCGAGCCGTTGCTCGCTGCGTCGCAAAAGCTCGCTGACGCCTATGAGCAGGAACTCGGCGGGCGCACCACCAACTTCATCGTGCTCGCCGTGCTGATCCTGTTGGGCATCGGTGTCGTCGCGCTCATCGTGCTGGTGTACCTCGGCGACACGAGCCGGCGCGCCGAAGAGGCCGAGCGCCAGCGCGCCGAAACCGAGCGCACCAACCAGTCGAACCAGGACGCGATTCTGCGACTGATGAACGAGATGGGGAACCTCGCGGAAGGCGATCTCACCGTGAAAGCGACGGTGACCGAAGAAATCACGGGCGCCATTGCCGACTCGGTGAACTTCACAATCGACGAGCTGAAAACCCTTGTGGGCCGGATCAACGCCGCCGCCGCGCAGGTGACGAGCGCCACGGAGGCCGCGCAGCGGACCTCCGCGCAGCTGCTCGCCGCCGCCGAAAAACAGTCCGTCGAGATTCGCCAGACCAGTGCTTCGGTTCTCAGCATGGCGCAGGCCATGAACGCGATGTCGGAGAGCGCCTCGCAATCGGCCGGCGTGGCGCGCCAATCGCTCGCCGCGGCGCAAAAAGGCACGCAGGCGGTGCAGAACTCGATCTCGGGCATGAACGAAATCCGCGAGCAGATCCAGGAGACGTCCAAGCGCATCAAGCGACTGGGCGAATCCTCCCAGGAAATCGGCGAGATCGTGGAACTGATTTCGGACATTACCGAGCAGACGAACGTTCTCGCCCTGAACGCCGCGATCCAGGCGGCCTCGGCGGGTGAAGCCGGGCGCGGCTTCACGGTGGTGGCCGAGGAAGTGCAGCGGCTCGCAGAGCGCTCGGCCGAGGCGACCAAGCAGATCGGCGCGATCGTCAAGACCATTCAGACGGACACGCAGGACGCGGTCTCCGCCATGGAGAAGAGCACGCAGGGCGTGGTCGAGGGCGCGAAGCTCTCGGACGCCGCGGGCCAGGCGCTTTCGGAGATCGGATCGGTGTCGCAGCAGCTCGCGCAGCTGATCGAAGGCATCACGACGACCACCGAGCAGCAGGCGAGATCCGCAAACAACGTGGCGACCAGCATGCAGGACATTCTGAACATCACTCAGCAGACCACCGAAGGCACCAAGCGCACGGCGGTGTCGATCGGCCAGCTTGCCGAGCTAGCCAAAGAGCTGAAAGGTTCGGTGTCGGGCTTCAAGATTGCCTGAGGCGGGAGAGCCGGGTCGGGAGCAAATGACTGCACGCGCCGATTTCGACGTCGGGCCGCTTTCCTGGGTCAAGGGCGAGATCGACCACGCCATCCAGCGCGCCCAGGAGGCGCTGAGCGCGTTCGCCGCGAACAGCGCGGACGCGGCGCAGCTCAAGTCGAGCCAATCGCACCTGCACCAGGCACACGGGGCGCTTTCGATCGTCGGCCTGGAAGGTATCACACGCGTATCCGAGGAGCTCGAAGGCCTGCTCGCCGGCATCGAGAAGGAGGCTTCGCTCAGGAAAACCGAGATCTTTGGACTGGTCGAGCGCGCCCTGAACGGAATCCGCGCCTACCTCGACCAGCTGATGGCGGGCAACCCCAATCAGCCGCTCAGGCTCTACACACTGTACCGCGATGTCGTCACGGCGCGCGGCGGGCATGCCGACCCGACCGATCTCTACTATCCGAACCTCTCCTTCCGCCCGCCCAAGCGCGGCAAGGTTGCGGGCGCATTGAAGGCGGGCGAATCGGACAAGTACCTGCGCGAGCAGCGTAGCCGCTACCAGCGCGGATTCCTCAAGTGGCTCAAGAACGATGCCAGCGGAGCCGAGGACATGCGCGCCGCCATCGAAGCGATCGAGGCCGCGCAGGGTCCCGCTTCGCAGCGCGCCTTCTGGTGGGTGTCGCTCGCATTCTTCGATGCGCTCGCGCACAAGGCGCTGCCCCAGGATCTCGACGCCAAGCAGCTGTGCAACCGCATCGAGCAACAGATCAAGCGCCTGGCTGAAGGCACGCCGAGCGTCGCCGAGCGGTTGATGCGCGAAGTCCTCTACTACGTTGCTCGCGCCGAACCCGCGACCGATCTCGTGCGCGAGGTCCAGGAAGCCTACCATCTGGGCCTGACCATCCCGGCGGCCGAGAGCGATGGCGGCGCCGTCGAGGAAATGCCGGCGCTGAAGTCGGCGCGCGAGCACCTCACTCATGCGAAGGATGCCTGGAACAAGTTCGCATCGGGCAATCCTCCGTCGCTGCTCGCATTCCGTGACAGCGCAGCCGCGCTCAGGGCCGACGCGGAGCGTCTGGGCAACGCAGATCTCACGGGGCTCGCCGGCGAAGTCGCCGGGGTCGGCGCGTGGCTCATCTCGAACCGGGAAAACATGAGCGAGGCGGTCGCGCTCGAAGTCGCAACGGCGCTCCTGCTTCTCGAAAATGCGCTTGCCGGCTTCGCGGATCTCTCCGGCGAGTTTGCCCAGCAGGCGCAGCTTCTGGGTTCGCGCTTGAAAGATTGCATTCTCGGCAATCTCCGGCGCACCGCACCGGAGATCCCCATGCTCGACGAGATGTCGCGCAAGGCGCAGGAAAGACTGCTCATGAGCCAGGTTGTCTCGGAAATGCGGGCCAACCTGCGCACGATCGAACAGGTGCTGGACGCCTTCTTCCGCGATACGGCGAAGCGCGACGAGCTCGCATCGCTCGAAAAGCCCGCCTACCAGCTGCTCGGGGCGCTCGAAATGCTGGGGGAAACGCGCGCGCGCGATTCCCTCGGCGCGGCCGCGGAGGAAATCCGCCGCTTCTCCGCCGCGGGCTACAGCGCGAGCCCGCAGGATTTCGAGCGCATCGCCCAGACTCTCTCGGGCCTGGGCTTCTACATCGACGGCCTGGCCCTCGGCAAAACCGACTTCGAAGCGGCGATGCAGCCGATCGCGGCGGCAGGAAAAGAGGAAGCCGACGCAGCCCAACCGGTCGTCTCCGTCGAGGCGCAGGTCGCCGAGCAGCAGCGCGAAACGGCGAACCTGTACGAGGAATGGAAAACCAAGCCCGAAGACGGGGACCTCCGGGCCGAACTGAAAAAAAACCTCGCGGCGCTGCAGAAAGACGCAGGACTCATTGCCGACCAGAAGCTGGAAGCTTCAGCGGGAACAGCACTCAAGGCGCTCGACAAGTCGAGCACCATGCCGCTTACGCCATTCCTCAGGGAAGCCATCGAGAAAATCACCGCGGCAGCTGCGCCCTCCCCATCGCCCGAGGCAGCCAAGCTCATCGACGCGAGCACCGAGGCGATAGACGCGGAGCTCCTTGGGGTCTATCTGGAGGAATCCGACGAGGTGCTGGCAACGGTCCGCGAACAACTCGATACGGTGCGCGAGCAGCACGCCAACAAGGAAGCGCTCACCACGATCCGCCGCGGCTTCCACACCTTGAAGGGCAGCGGGCGCATGGTGGGCCTCATGCGCCTCGGGGAAGCCGCCTTGGCCGTCGAGCAGACCATGAATGCGTGGGTGCAGGAAGAGCGCGCCGCGACCCCGGAACTGCTGCAGCTGATCGCTCTGGCGCACGAATACTTTTCCGACAATGTGAAGCGCCTGAAGGCGGGCGGAGCCTCGAGCGATGAGCGCGCGCTCGTCGCGGCCGCGCAGCGCATACGGCACGGCGAAGCCCCGGAGCAGGAGTCTCCCGAGGCGCGCGGAGCACCCTC
>DATHJM010000449.1:0-2722 GCA_035489775.1 Burkholderiales bacterium | reverse complement strand
CGAGCCGCTGGAGCGCCCGCTTGAAGAACCTGCTCGTCACCTACGGCTGGATCGAGGCGGCGATCGGAGCGGCGGCGTTGATATTCCACGAGTCGTTCGTGCAGCTGACCCAACTGTCGCTCGATCACGTCATCCCGGCGCTCGGCTCGCCGGAGGCCGTCGAGATCTTCAAGTACACGCTGTGCGCCGTGCTGATCGTTCCGCAGACGGTGCTCCTCGGAATGACTTTTCCTCTCCTCTCCGGAGCCGTGATCCGCCGGGGACCCGAAGCGAGCGGCCATCATCTGGCGATGCTCTACTTCACCAACTCGATCGGCGCTGCAGCCGGAGCACTCGCCGCCGCGTTCTGGCTGCTCGGCTGGCTCGGGATGCCCGGGACGATGCGGCTTGCGGGCGCGCTGAACCTGGTGCTCGCCGCCGCGGTGCTCGCAATCGCGCGCCACGGCGAGCCCGCGCCGCTTTCCGCCCAGCCACAAGGCGGCACCGCCGCCGCGGGGACCTACATTGTCCGGCTGTTCCTGGCCGGCGCCTTCGTCACCGGTCTCGCCTCGTTCATCTACGAGATCGTCTGGATCAGAATGTTGTCGCTGGTGCTCGGCTCGTCGTTCCACGCGTTCGAGCTCATGCTGTCGGCCTTCATCACGGGGCTCGCCCTCGGCGGCTTCTGGATCCGCCGCCGCATCGACCACATCGCCGACCCGGTGCGCTTCGCGGGCCTCGTGCAGGTTTTCATGGGTCTAGCCGCGCTCGCCACGGTTTTCGTCTATCACTGGACATTCGACTGGATGGCCTGGGCGCTCGGCGTGCTCCAGCGCAGCGAGAGCGCCTATCCGGTGTTCAACCTTTTCAGCCACGCGCTCGCTTTCGCGGTCATGCTGCCGGCGACTTTTCTCGCGGGAATGACGCTGCCCCTGTTCACGCACGTGCTGCTGCGCGGCGGCCGCGGGGAGCGCGCGATCGGCCAGATCTACGCTGCGAACACCCTCGGCGCCATCGCCGGTGTGCTCCTCGCCGTCCACCTTCTGATGCCCGAGGCAGGACTGAAGCTCACGCTGGTTCTCGGAGCGGCGGCCGACATGCTGCTCGGAGCGTGGCTGCTGCGCCGCTCGATGGAAGCGTTCCGGCGCTTTTACGCCTTCGCCGCGGTGATCCTCGGCATGCTCGCGGCGACGGCGACGGCGCGCGCCGACATTCTGGAACCCGAGCGCCTCTCCTCCGGGGTCTTCCGCTATGGCCAGGCACGGCCTGATTTCGGCCACGTGTTCTACTACCGCGAGGGCAAGACCGCTTCGGTAGCGGTACGCGGCCAACCGGCGCAGCGCATTGTGACGATCATCACCAACGGCAAGCCCGATGCAGGAATTCGCCTCGACCCGGATCAACCGCCCACCGGGGACGAATTCACCATGACCCTGGTCGCGGCTTTGCCGCTGCTCATAAAGCCCGATGCGAAAACCTTCGCCAATATCGGCTGGGGCTCCGGCCTCACCGCGGAAGTCGTGCTGTCACACACCGGCCCGGAGGTGATCGACAGCATCGAGATCGAGCCGGCGATGGTGGCGGGGGCGCGCGCTTTCTTCCCGCGTGTCTCCCGACCCTACCGCGACCCGCGGAGCAATGTGTACATCGAGGACGCCAAGAGTTATTTTGCGCGCCACAGGAAGCGCTACGACGTCATCATGTCCGAGCCTTCCAATCCCTGGGTCAACGGCGTCGCGGGTCTCTTCACCACCGAATTCTATCGGGACACGAAGCGCTATCTCGCCCCGGGCGGCCTGTTCGTGCAATGGCTGCAAGTCTACGAGTTCAACGACCGCCTGCTCGGCTCCATTTTCGCGGCTCTCAGCGAGAACTTCGCCGATTACGAAGTCTACGAGTCGAATCCCGGAGATCTCATGGTGGTCGCAGTCGCCGAAGGCCGGGTGCCGCGTCTGGTCCCACTACCCGAAAAACAAGGCGCGTTTCTGGAGCAACTCGACCGCATGGGCATCAAGCGGCTGGAGGGAATATCCGTGCGCAGCATCGGCACGAAAAAACAGATCGAGCCGTTCTTTGCCCCGCTTGCCCCCCCGGTCAATTCGGATTTCCATCCGTTCGTGCAGCTCGAAGCCCCGCGAACACGCTTCCAGGGAACCACCGCGCGTGCCCTTCTCGGTCTTGCCACGTCACCGCTCCCGATTTTCGAGATGACCGGCGGCGCGCCCCCGGCGTACTTGAAAGAACCGGTCCCGGAATACGTGATCTCGCTTCGCCTTCGGGCCCAGTCGGCGGCCGTGGAGATTGCGCGCGTTCTCACCGATCCCAGGGCCGATCCCCTGCAATCGAGCGAAGGGGCGGCGCTTCCCGTCGTCCTCGCGCTGAAGCACCCCGCCGCGCTGTGCGCAGACGCTCCGCCGAAGGCGGCCCTCGACCAGCTGCGCAATGCCGCTCAAATCACTCTTGCGAATCTCGCTCAGAAGGAACGCCGCGCGCTCTGGATCGACCGCAAGTGGCTCGGCTGCACGCCCCGATCGTCCCACGTGCGCGACAGGCTCGAGGTGTATGCCGCGATCGCCGCGCGCGACGCGCCGGCGATGCTCGATCGCGCGAGCGCGCTCCTTGCGGGGCCGGCCAAGGGAGGGGACGAGTGGGGCCGCTACCTGCTCAACACCGCGATGCTGGGCGCGCAGGCCCTCGGCAAGCACGAGGAAGCGCAGCGACTCTGGAAGAGCTACGGGAGGCT
>DATHJM010000448.1:0-8700 GCA_035489775.1 Burkholderiales bacterium | reverse complement strand
CAAGGAGGCGAGCGTCATCATCCGGTATAGGGTATGCGTGATCAGGGCCGCGCCGCTGCCCACGCATACCCTATACCGGATGATGTTCGACCAGCCCATTCCGGAAGCGAATGACAGCTTCCTGTCGAACGAGGAAGCGCTCGTCAAGTTGATCGGCGACAAGTCGGTCGACGTCGTCGTTGTCGCCGCCGGGCAGCCGGCCCCGCTGATCTCCAACATGAAGCCCGAGGCGCAGAAGTTCATCAAGTTGCTGAAGTTCGATCCCGCCCATCCCTCGAGCAAGCTTCCGCTGACGGTCTATTCCCACTCCGTCGTCAGCGTGAGCAGCTATCCCAACCTGTTGAAGGAGGATTTCACGACGGTCTCCGTGGGAGCGTTTCTGGTCACTTACGACTACAATCTGGAGTTTACCGTGGGTCACCTGATCCGGTTCGCGCGGTCGTTGTGCCAGAATTTCCCCACCCTGCAGGCGCAGGGCCATCCCAAATGGCGCGAAGTCAACCTGAGTTTGCCGACTCTCGGACCCGGCTGGATCTATTATCCGCCGACGACGAGAGAGATCCGCGCCTGCGTCGGCAAGACCAAGCCGAAAGCCCCCGCAAGAAAATGCTCGGCGGAGGAGCGAATCCTGGGATTCTGCAACTGACGCTCACCGGCTACTTGCCGGGAACGATGGGAAGCAGAAGGTGGGAGGCGCGGGTTCCCCCTGTGTGAATCACGTTGGTTCCCGTGTTGTAGTCGGCGCCGTAATGCGTGTAGGGAAAGCTGCCCACGCCGTCGCGAGGCTGGATGTCGAGCCGGATGCGGTGGCCTTTCTTGAAGACCATGCAGGTCGGCCAGATCTCGACGTCGATTCGAACCACCTCGTCGCCCTTCAACCACTGGCGATCCTCATGCGTGTGGTACGGCCGGTAGGGCCGGCTGAGAGACGGGTCGAGCTTGCGGTGCGAGGCGCGCAGCCAGCCCTTGGCGACCGGGACCGGCTGGCTCTGCTGCCCCAGCTCGAAAACGTCTTCGCCGTTCGGAGCAATGTTGCGTATCGTCGCGAAAATGTCCATGTCTTCGGTGGTGCTCGACACCCATAGCACCAGCACGACCGGCCCGGTGACCTCCGTGTCCCCCGTCAGGAGCGCACTTTCGAACGAAACCCCCATGCGGGGAAGGCTGCCGGCGAGCACGGTCGATGTCCACGAGGCCGAAGCGACGCCTGCCTTGCTCATTCCGCTGGCGGAATAGGAGATCGACGAGCCCTTGCGAGGTGCCTCCTTTGCAAGCGCGCCCTCGACTTCGCCGGCCTGCCCGCGCGCTCCAGGGTCGAGATAGAACCTCGTCCAGCGGGCACGGCGGATCGGCCATTCGTTCTCGGTTCGCCACTGATAGTTGCCCTGGCCGCCCTTGCGGATGAGGAGCTTGACCGGGGGCTCGCGCATGATTCCGGTGTCGATGTCCTTCAGCCAGTGATCGAAGAAGCGCAGCTGATCTGTCCGGCCCTCCTCGGAGTAGAACGGGTGGTAATGCGTGCCCGCGTGAATGCGCAGCTTCTTGTGTTTGGACGCGGCGCGAGCGTAGCCTTCGGTGTTGCCGCGCAGATGCAAGCCCATGCCGCTCCAGTTTCCTGCGCTGTAGAGCGGAACATCGATGTTCTTCCAGAGCGCCTGCCGGCCCCGCCACCACTCTCCATCGAGGTTGTTGCGCATATAGTCCCAGAGCCAGGGCGTGGAGAACGCGTCGGTCGCCGAAGCTTGCGGCTTGCCGAGCAGATGGTGCGCCATGTGGTTGTTCCACCAGTTGGTGGCGAAACCGAAGGAGAAGATTCCACCGTGGTAACCGAAGTCGCGGTACATGTCCGCGGCGCCTTCCCAGGGGATCATGGCTTTCAGCGACGGCGGCCTGAGGCTCGCAACCAGCCACTGCGTCATCGCATAGTAGGAGATGCCGTTCGTGCCGACCCGGCCGTTGCTCCATGGCTGCCTTGCCGCCCACTCGATGGAGTCGAAGAAATCGCGCGACTCCGAGGACGACCAGGGGTCGGTCCTGCCCGGGGATTTTCCGGAGCCCCGGCCGTCGACGCGAAGAGCGACGTAGCCGCGCGGCACCCACCACAGCGGGTTCACCGTCTCCCAGTTCATGTGAGGGTTCGGCGCCTCTTCCAGATCGTGAGGCGGAATCCACAGCTTGTCTTTCTGGTAGGAGCCGAGATTGATGATGACCGGGAAGCGCGCGGCCGATTTCGGACGGAACACGTCCGCTTTCAGACGCGCTCCGTCCCGCATCGGAATTTCGATGTCTTTCTCTACGAGGAGTTCGAAACGCGGCTGCGATGCGCGACCGCTCGGTGTTTTCGCCAATGCTGCCTCTTTGTGCTCGGGCCGTCATCCTGAGCGTAAGCTCGGAATGACAATGTAGATCGTCTTACTCGATCTTGATCTTTGCCTCGCGCAGGAAGTCTCCCCAGGCGCGCGTTTCCTTCTCGACCAGCTGCTGAAACTGCGCCGGCGAAGGCGAGAGCGTAACGTCGAGCATCTGCTTGGCCAGTTGTTCCTTCATCTCCGGGTTCGACAGGACCGCGGCGACGGACTGGTAGATCTTGTCGATGATCGGCTTGGGAGTTGCCGCGGGTGCGAACATCCCCTGCCAGGCGTTGGTGCCGATGCCGGGAAATCCCTGTTCGGCCATGGTAGGCACGTTTGGAAGCTCGACAAGTCGTCCCGGCGCCGTGGTGGCGATCGCTTTCATCCTCCCCGAGCGTACATGCGGGAGCGCGGAGGACAGGTTGAGAAAGGCCACGGGCGCCTCCCCTGAAATGATCGCCGGAATCATCTGTCCCGCTCCGCCTTTATAGGGGATGTGGGTCATCTGAATACCCGCCGTCTTCATCAGTTTTTCCATGTCGAGGTGGGGATAGCTTCCCAGGCCCGCGGACGCATAGTTGATCTTGCCGGGATCTTTTTTCGCGAGTGCGATCAGATCGGCGACCGAGTTGGCGGGGAAAGCCGCCGTCGTCGCGATGATATGCGGAATTTCGACCAGTTTCGCGATGCCCACAAGATCACGAGACGGCTTGATCTGCAGCTGACTCGCGAATGTGTTTTCGTTGATGGTGTTGGTGGAGACGTTTCCGACGAACAGGGTGTAGCCGTCGGCTGGCGCTTTCGCAACGGCTTCCAGAGCGAGATTGCCGGAGGCGCCCGGACGGTTTTCCACGAGCACGCTCTGGCCAAGGGACTCGGTGAGTTTGGCGGCGACGATTCGGGCGATGATATCGGTTGCTCCGCCCGGGGCGTAGGGAACGAGGACCTTTATCGGTCGTGTCGGAAAGGAGTCGGCCAATTGCGCGGCGGCCGGGAGCGGCGAGGCCGCGAAGGCGGCGAACAGAATGCCTGCGGCGATTCCGGGCAGGGCGCGGAGTCGGGTTCCGGTACGGCTTGCGAATCGGACCATGATCTCTCCTCCAGTGTTGACCGGCCCCGTGCCGTGAAAGCGCCGCTGCGGGTGCGAGTTTTTCCTCGCCATCATAGCGCGATCCACATGGCGCGCAAATTGAGATCGGGCCGGGGCGCGAGTGCTTTCATTGCCTTCGTCCGAGGTTGTGCCGGTCCATTCGTTCTGGAACAATCACCGCAAGATGCCGATCCGGGGGGGTCGGCAATAAACGCCTTATAATTCCCGGAGCGCGGTATTCCCGCCGCAAACGATTACGGCGGGCCTCCCCGCATTGCAGTCTAGTGAATCTGGTCAGGTCCGGAAGGAAGCAGCCACAGCTAATCGCTGCAAGTGCCGGGGGTAAGGCTCGCCACCCGCATCAGGATTCAGGATTTGGGATGAAGGATCACGGAAACGCGGAAGCAGCTGCGCGGCTCCTCTGAATCCTGTGTCCTCGATCCTGAATCCTTTCTCTTCGATCTCCACGGCTGTTAAAATTCTCCCATGTCGTACCAGGTCCTCGCTCGCAAGTGGCGCCCACGCACGTTCGAGTCGCTGGTCGGGCAGGAGCACGTGGTCAAGGCGCTGCGCAACGCGCTGGATCAGAAGCGCCTGCATCACGCGTACCTGTTTTCGGGAACCCGCGGTGTGGGCAAGACGACCCTCGCCCGCATCCTCGCCAAGTGCCTGAACTGCGAGACGGGAATCAGCTCCAGTCCCTGCGGGAAGTGTTCGGCCTGCCTGGAAATCGACGCGGGCCGCTTCGTCGACCTGATAGAAGTCGATGCCGCAACCAACACCAAAGTGGAGGAGATGCGCCAGCTCTTGGAGAACTCGGTGTACGTGCCGACCCGCGGGCGGTTCAAGGTATACGTCATCGACGAAGTGCACATGCTGTCGAACAACTCTTTCAACGCCATGCTGAAGACGCTGGAGGAGCCGCCCGAACACATCAAGTTCATTCTTGCGACGACCGATCCCCAGAAAATCCCGGTCACGGTGCTTTCCCGCTGCCTGCAATTCAACCTCAAGCAGATGCCATCGGGCGCGATCGCGGCTCACCTCGAGGCCATACTCGCGGAGGAGAAGGTTCCCGCCCAAGCCGGGGCGCTCAGGCTGTTGGCGGAGTGCGCGCGCGGCAGCATGCGCGACGCCCTGTCGCTTCTCGATCAGGCGATCGCGTACGGCGCCGGAAACGTCTCGGAGCAGGCCGTGCGCTCGATGCTCGGCACGATCGACGACAGCTTCCTGTACTCGATCCTCGAAGGGCTCGCGAACGGGGATTCGGCCGCCGTGCTTGCGATCGCTGAAGACATGAGGTTCCGCAGCGTCGGGTTTGACGGGGCGCTTGCCGATCTCGGCACGCTCTTGCACCGCGTCGCTCTGGCTCAGGCGGCGCCTGACGCCGTCGACGCGGAGGGAGGGCTGCGCGAGCGATTGGCCGCTCTCGGCCGGACGCTAGCTCCGGAGGAAGTCCAGCTCTACTATCAAATCGCGATTCACGGCCGACAGGATCTTCCGTTTGCTCCGGACGAGTTCGCCGGCTTCACGATGGCGCTCCTGCGCATGCTCGCCTTTGCCCCGGGAACGCGCGATTCCGGCAAATCGCAGCAGCGCGGCTCAGCGGGAGGCGAGCCCCCTGAAGCAGCAACGCCGGCGGGAGATCGCCGGCCGGTTGCCGGGGCGCCGTTCGACGGCGATTGGCCCAAACTCGCGAATTCGCTCAATCTCGGAGGTATCGCCAAGCAGCTCGCCCAGGCAAGCGAGCTCGGGAGTTTCGACGGGGAAGCGCTCGAGCTTCGCGTGCCTCCGGCTGCAAAGCATTTGGCGGAAAAGAGCTTCCAGGAAAAGCTTCGGGGAGCGCTGCAGGAGCGCTTCGGCAAGCCCGTTCGCCTGACCGTGACGATAAGAGAAACCACCGGCAACAGCGCCCGCGATCGAGCGGCCGCCGCGGTCAGCCAGGATGCATTCGTGCGCGACCTGGTCGAGAATTTCGACGCAACCATCGTCGAGTCCTCGATCAAGCCGGTACAGTGACGGAGAGTTTTCGATGAAAGCACAACTCGCGGGCTTGATGAAGCAAGCCCAGCAGATGCAGGAAAACATGCGCAAGCTCCAGGACGAGCTCGCCTCGCTCGAGGTGGAGGGGCAGTCGGGCGCAGGCATGGTCAAAGTAACGATGACCTGCAGGCACGACGTCAAGCGGGTCAAGATCGATTCGTCCTTGCTGGCCGACGACAAGGACATGCTCGAGGACCTCGTGGCCGCGGCGCTCAACGACGCTTCGCGCAAAGTCGAGGCGGTGATCCAGGAAAAAATGTCGGCTTTGACCGGCGGTCTTGGTCTGCCTCCCGGGATGAACCTGCCGTTCTGACAGGACGAAATGAAGTCGCCCACCGCGCTGGAAGAACTGATCGAGGCGCTGCGCTGTCTCCCGGGAGTCGGGCCCAAATCTGCGCAGCGCATCGCTTACCATCTGTTGCAGCACGACAAGACGGGCGCGGCGAGGCTCGCGCAGTCGCTGAACGGGGCGCTGCAGAGCATTCGCCGCTGCGCCAAGTGCAACAGCTTCACGGAGCTCGAGCTGTGCGCATTGTGCGGGTCTCCCCGGCGCGATCCGTCTCAGCTTTGCGTAGTCGAGACGCCGGGGGATCTGCTCATGATGGAGCAGACCCTTGCGTATCACGGCCTCTATTTCGTCCTGATGGGGCGTCTTTCGCCGCTCGACGGCATCGGGCCCCGTGAGATCGGGCTCGACGTCATGCAGCGGCGCCTGGCCGACGGAGAGGTCAGGGAAGTCATCGTCGCGACCAATTTCACGAATGAAGGCGAGGCAACCGCACACTACATCAGCGAAATGCTGAAGGACCGCGACCTGCGCGTTACCCGGATCGCGCGAGGTGTTCCGCTGGGCGGCGAGCTGGAGTACGTCGACACCGGGACTCTTGCGCAGGCCTTCGTCGAGCGCAGGCTGCTGTGACAAGACCCCTGGAAGGGTTGAAGGTGATCGAACTGGGACAGCTGATCGCCGGGCCTTTTGCGGGGAAATTCTTCTCGGAGTTCGGCGCCGAAGTGATCAAGATCGAGCCGCCCGAGGGCGATCCTCTTCGCAAATGGAGAAAGCTGCACCAGGGCACTTCCCTCTGGTGGTACGTGCAGAACCGGAACAAGAAATCGGTGACGGTGAATCTTCGGACACCCGAAGGGCAGGGGGTGGTTCGCAGGATCGCGAAGGGCGCCGACGTGGTGATCGAGAATTTTCGTCCCGGGACGCTGGAGAAGTGGGGACTGGGCTACGAGCAGCTCGCGGCGGACAATCCCGGCCTGGTGATGCTGCGGCTTTCCGGATTCGGGCAGACCGGGCCGTACCGCGATCAGGCCGGATTCGGCGCGATCGGAGAATCGATGGGCGGACTGCGTTACGTCACAGGGTATCCCGACCGGCCGCCAGTGCGCCCGAACCTGTCGATCGGCGACGCACTGGCTTCCTTGCACGGCGTCGTCGGTGCGATGATGGCTCTGCACCACCGTAACGTGAACGGCGGCAAAGGCCAGGTGGTCGATGTGGCGCTGTACGAAGCGGTATTCAACATGATGGAAGGGGCGCTGCCGGAGTACGACCTTTTCGAGGAAGTGCGCGAGCGCAGCGGGAGCAACCTGACCGGGATCGTTCCCTCGAACACCTATCTGACGCGCGACGCTCAGCACGTCGTCATCGGGGCCAACGCCGACAGCATCTTCAGGCGATTGATGAAGGTGATCGGGCGGGAGGATCTCGGGGAGGACCCTTCGCTTGCCGACAACGCCGGTCGCGCCGAGCGGGGCGATGAGCTCGATGCCGTCATAGGCGAGTGGACCGCGAAATACGACGTCGACGATGTCGTGAAATCGCTGAACGAGGCCCAGGTGCCGAACGGCAAGATTTACAGCATGGCCGACATCGCGCATGATGCACAGTACCTGGCGCGCGACATGATCCGGCAAGTCCGGCTGAAAGACGGTACACCGCTCAGGGTTCCCGGAATCGTTCCCAGGCTCTCGGCGACGCCGGGCGACATCGAATGGAACGGGCCTGAGCTCGGCGAGCACACTGCAGCAGTGCTCGCGGCCTCCGGCTACAGCAAAGCGGAAATTGCCGGCCTCAGGGAACGGAAGGCTATCTAGCGGGACCGCCGATGCAGCACACCTACATACACGAGGTTGTGACTCGGGACGGCTTTCAGATCGAGCCGCAGTTCGTATCGACCGAACGGAAAATCGAGCTGGTCGATGCCTTGTCCGAAACCGGTTTGGCCAAGATCGAAGTGACTTCCTTCGTTTCTCCGAAAGCCGTGCCCAACCTGCGCGACGCCGAGATCGTGATGGCGGGAATCAAGCGCAACCCCGCGGTGAAATACGTCGCCCTGATCGCGAACGTCAAAGGAGTGGAGCGCGCCATCGCCGCCGCGGCGGACGAGGTCAATCTGGTCGTATCCGTGTCCGAGACTCACAACCTCGCCAACGTTCGCCGCTCGACCGACGCCTCGTTCGAGGGCTTCGAGGAAATCATGCGCAGGCTGGAGAGAACCCGCATCTCCGTTGCGGGAGCCTTGTCGACCGCATTCGGTTGTCCGTTCGAAGGCGAACAGGCGTCGGGGCGTGTGATGCAATTCGTCGGCCGCTATGTCGAGCTCGGGGTCCGAAGCGTCACTCTTGCAGACACCACCGGAATGGGACATCCCAAGCAGGTCCTGGATTTGTGCGCCGAGGTGAGAGACCGCTGGCCCGAATTGGAGCTCGCCCTGCATTTCCACAATACTCGCGGGATGGGGCTTGCCAATGTCCTCTCGGGACTGGCAGCAGGCGTCCAGCATTACGAGGCCTGCCTGGGCGGATTGGGCGGTTGTCCGTTCGCCCCGGGTGCGACGGGAAACATCTGCACCGAGGATCTGGTGCACATGCTGGAATGCATGGGCTATACGACCGGGGTGAACCTCGACAAGCTTCTCGCCGCCTCGAAGCGCCTTGGCGCGATTGTCAGCCACGATTTGCCAGGGCAGGTCGTGAAGGCGGGAAAAGCCAGCGACCTGCACCCGATTCCCGGCGGCCTTCACTGATTCGTTATGGGGCCGCCCGTGAGCATCAAGGGACGCGGCGCCGCGGACAACCCGCAGGGGCGCTTCGAGACGCTCGCACGCAGTCACGAGCCCGAGGCGGAATCTCCGACTCGGCCGCAAACCGTAGTCACCCTGCAGCAGGCGCGCTCGATCATCGCGCGCAACGACTCGCCGGACCTCC
>DATHJM010000447.1:0-3153 GCA_035489775.1 Burkholderiales bacterium | reverse complement strand
CACGGTGCGGGAAAACATCGCCTTTGCGCTGAAATCCCGCCAGATGCCCCGTGCCGACGTCACGCGCCGGGTCGAGGCAATCGCGAAACTCGTGGAGATCGAGGACATCCTGGAGAGCTTCCCACGTTCGATCTCCGGAGGACAACAGCAGCGCGCGTCGCTGGCGCGGGCACTGGTGCGGGATGCGGATCTTTATCTGCTCGACGAGCCGATGGGGCAGCTCGAGCCGCAGCTCCGCGCGGTCCTGCGCGGTCGGATCAAGAGTCTGCTGGCGGAGCGCGAAATGACGGCGATCTTCGTCACGCATGATCAGACCGAGGCTAGCGCCCTGGCTGACCGCATCGCGGTGATGGAAGACGGCGTGCTACAGCAATTTGCCAGCGAAAAGGAGCTGAAGGACAGCCCCGCGAACCTGTTCGTTGCAAGCTTCATCGGCGAGCCGCCGATGAATATGCTCGACGCCACGCTGGCGCGGTCCGATGGTGGCTTCCGCTTGTCCGTCACATCTGATGTGAGCTTCGAGATTCCGGGCGGGACGTTCAACCTCGCGACTCAGAAGGCGCTCGAAAATGCCCAGCGTGTGCGGATCGGCATCCGGCCGCAGAAAATCGGAATCGGAACCGGAGATGTGCGCGTGCGCGTCGTCTCCAATCAATGGCTCGGCGACCAGTCGCACGTCGCTGGGGACTGCGGCGGAAACTTGCTGATCGCCGTGGCGCCCGGCCGGATTTCGGCGAGGCCCGGAGACATCGTCTCGTTCGCGCTGGAGCCGCGTCACCTGCATATCTTTGGTGCCGACGGAGCCGGCTTCCGCCACGCGGAGGCCGCCTGACGATGTCCGCTCCGCAAACCCGTGACGTCATCGTCGGTATCGACGCCGGCACCTCGCTCATCAAGACCGTGGCGTTCACGCGCGAGGGCAGGCAGCTTGGCAGCTTCTCCTTGCCCAACGTCTATCGCACGGCGGACAGAGACCGTGTCGAGCAGGATATGTCGCGCACCTGGGACGATACGGTGGCCGCGCTACGCGGTCTTGCGGCGGGCGTGCCCGATTTTCAAGCGCGCGTCGCGGCGATTGCCGTCACAGGGCAGGGCGACGGCACATGGCTGATCGACGATGAGGGGCGCCCTGTTGCTCCGGCGCTGCTCTGGCTCGATTCGCGCGCGGCGCGCCTGGTGGAGGAAATCCGGGCTAGTCCGCAGAACGCGGCGCTCTATCGGCGCACCGGCTCCGGCCTCAATGCATGCCAGCAAGGGCCGCAGCTCGCCTGGTTGCAGGCGAACGCGCCGGAATGCGTATCCCGTGCCGCTACCGCGTTTCACTGCAAGGACTGGCTTTACTTTCGCTTGACCGGGATGCGTGCGACCGACCCCTCGGAAGTAGCATTTTCGTACGGAAATTTCCGCACCCGTCGCTACGATCCGGAAACGGCGCGGCTGATCGGCATCGCCGATCTTGCCCACCTTGTGCCGTGCGTCGTCGACGGAGCCTCCGTGACACATCCGCTCGGCGCTGCTGGTGCCTCGGAGACAGGCTTGCCGGCGGGCGTTCCGGTATCGCTCGGCTACGTCGACGTCGTTTGCAACGCCCTGGGAGCGGGCCTTTACGATCCCGCCCCCGAGGTCGGCTGCACCATCATCGGCTCGACCGGCATGCACATGCGGCTCGCATCCACCGCCGATGCCGTGACGCTGAACGCCGAGGCGACCGGCTACACCATGCCGTTTCCGGTGCCCGGCCACTACGCCCAGATGCAGTCCAATATGGCTGCGACGCTCAATATCGACTGGTTGCTGGATTTGGCGCTCGGCGTGCTCGCCAGCGAGGGCGTCACCCGATCGCGCGCCGACCTGATCCACCGCCTTGACGAGCGGGTGATGCAGGCGCGGCCCGGTGAGGTGGTGTTTCATCCCTTCATCTCCGATGCGGGCGAACGCGGTCCGTTCGTGGCGCACGATGCCTGCGCGCAGTTTCTCGGGCTGCGCTCGCGCCACGGCTATTGGGATTTGATGCGCGCCGTGATGGAGGGGCTCGCACTCGCCGCGCGCGACTGTTACGCCGCGATGGGAGCCTTGCCGCGGGACGTGCGAATCACGGGTGGCGCGGCGCGCAGCCGTGCGCTCGGTGCCATCCTCGGCGCTGCGCTCGGGTCGAATGTTCGCGTCTGCAACCGGGAGGAGGCCGGCGCGGCCGGTGCGGCGATGATCGCCGCGGTCGCTACCGGCTGGTATCCGGACATGGCGGCCTGTGCCGATGACTGGGTGACGCCGCATCTCGGCGAGCCGAAAGCCCCGGATGCCAGCCTGGCGGCGCGTTATGAGCGGATGTTCCCGGCCTATGTCGAGGCGCGGCTCGCCGCGCGCCCACTCTGGAAGCGGCTCGCTGCCTTGCGCGCGGGAGGCGACGATGTCTGACGCCATCGCAATCATCGGCGATCGCTTCATGCTGCCCTCGGTTTTTGCCGACCGCATCGCCGCTGCTTGCGGCGGCAACGGTGTGAGTATCCGGACGCTCGAGCAGCCATGGCCCGATCGGCCCATGGAGCACGGCTACGCCGATGCGACGCTCGACCGGCTGAAGGAATTCATGGGTGATCCGGACGAGATCGCGGCATTCATCGGTGACGCCGCCATGTTCGTCACCCATCTGGCACCGGTCTCGCGGGCGATGCTCGAAAGGCTGCCCAACCTCAAGTTCATTGCGGTCTCGCGCGGGGGGCCGGTTAACATCGACGTGCAGGCGGCGCGCGATCAGGGCGTGCTGGTCGTCAATACGCCGGGCCGTAACGCGAGCGCGGTTGCCGAGTTCACGATCGGAGCCATCCTTGCCGAGACGCGCCTCATTCGCGCCGGCCATGAGGCGTTGCGCGCCGGCGAGTGGCGAGGCGATCTCTACCGCGCCGATCGCACCGGCCGGGAGCTCGGCGAGATGACGGTCGGCGTCATCGGCTATGGCGCGATCGGCAGCCGGGTGGTGAAGCTGCTGAAGGCCTTCGGCTGCACACTGCTGGTCGCCGACCCCTATGTGCAGATCACGGCGCAGGATCGCAGCGACGGCGTTGAACATGTCGCGCTGGAGGCACTGCTGGCCCGCGCCGACGTCATCACGCTGCACGCCCGGGTGACGCCCGAGACCACCGGCTTCATCGGGCG
>DATHJM010000446.1:0-2366 GCA_035489775.1 Burkholderiales bacterium | reverse complement strand
GATCGATCTCGCCGGCGGCCAGGTGAACGTGATGTTCGTCTCCGCGCCGCAGGCGATTCCGCAGGTGAAGGCGGGACGCATCAAGGCGCTCGCGATCGGCAGCTCGCGCCGCATCCCGCAGCTTCCGGATACGCCGACGGTCGCCGAGACTCTCCCCGGGTTCGCCGCGCAATCCTGGGTGGGGATGCTCGTTCCGGCGGGGACGCCGAAGGAGATCGTCGCGCGGCTGAACGCCGAAGCGAAGAAGGCGCTCGCCGATCCGGAAGTGCGCGGCAAGCTCGACGCTCAAGGGTTCGACGTCGTCGGGAGCGCGCCCGGGGAGTTCCTCGCCTTTGCCCGCGCCGAGTCGGAGAAGTGGGCGAAGGTGATCCGCGATTACAATATCCGGGTCGAGTAATCCGAGGGGTCCCGATGGCACGCGATACGAAGTGGATTCCCCAAGGGGTCATCCCCGCGGTGCTCCTGCCTTTTCACGAGGACTTGTCGATCGACGAGCCGTCCTTCCGCGCCCATCTGCGCGACGTTGCCTCGGTGGAAGGCCTCTCTGCAATCACCATCAACGCGCACTCGACCGAGGTCGCTTCCTGCACGTTCGACGAGCAGAAGCGCGTTCTCGCGATCGCGAAAGGCGAGATCGGGGACCGGTTGCCGATCGTGCACGGCGTATACGCCGAAGGCAGCCTCGAGGCGGCGCGCATTGCGAGAATGGCGGCGGAGGGTGGCGCGGGCGCCTTGCTCGTTTTCCCGCCCGGGCCTTTTACGATGGGCCAGCGTCCCGAAATGGCGGTTGAGCATTTCCGGCGCGTCGCCGGCGCGGCGGACCTCCCGATCATCGCCTTTCAGTACCCGCTCGCAGGGGGCCAGGGCTATCCGCTTGCGACCTTGCTGAAGATCATCGAGGCGGTGCCGCAGGTAGCGGCGATCAAGGACTGGTGCGCGAGCCCGCAGCTGCACGAGCGCCAGATCCGGACGCTGCAATCTCTGAACCCTCCCGTGAACGTGCTCACGACGCACAGCTCCTGGCTGATAAGCTCGCTCGTGATGGGCGCGAACGGCCTGCTCTCGGGCAGCGGCTCGGTGATCGCCGACCTGCAGGCGGAGCTTTTCCGGGCGGTGCGGGCGAACGACCTCGTCACCGCGAGGAAAATCAACGACCGCATCTGGCCGGCGGCCGAAGCGTTCTACAGCGAGCCCTGGGTGGACATGCACAACCGCATGAAGGAAGCGCTGGTGATGATGGGCAAGCTGCCGCGCGCCGTGGTGCGCCCGCCTCTCGTGAAGATTCCGCAGACCGAGATCGAGGGAATCCGGAAAGCCCTTATCGCTGCGGGATTGCTCGACCGGGCCGGACGCTCGCTCCGCGCCGCGTGAATGAAGATCGAATGCGTCCTCGAGTGCGCCAACCATCTGGGCGAAGGCCCGGTGTGGGACGTCGAGGAGAGCCGGCTCTATTGGGTTGACGGAACCGGCCGGCGCGTCGGCAAGCCTTCGATCTGGCGGCTCGACCCGAAGAGCGGCAAGACCGAGAACTGGACGCTCAAGCACGACGTGGGGGCCCTCGCGCTAAGGCGCAAAGGCGGCGCGGTTCTCGCGCTCGACGACGGCTTCCACTTTTTCGATTTCCAGAGCGGAAAGCTCGAAACCGTATCGCTGGTCGACGCCGGACAGCCGCGCACGCGCCTGAACGACGGCAAGTGCGACCGGAACGGGCGCTTCTTCGCAGGCGGCATGGACGACAAGGAGCAGCTGAAGATCTGCGGGCTGTGGCGTCTCGATCCCGATCTCTCCGTCACCCTGGTGGACGACGGCATCATCTGCTCGAACGGACCGTGCTGGAGCCCCGACGACAAGACGTTCTACTTCGCCGATACCTTCCAGGGCGAGATCTGGGCCTACGACTATGACCTCGCGACCGGCACGCCCTCGAACAGGCGCCTTTTCGCCTCGTTCAAGAACGATCCGGGCGTCGCCGACGGCTCGACCGTCGATGCGGAGGGGTGCGTGTGGAACGCGCAGCTGATCTCGGGCGACCTCGTGCGCTATGCCCCCGACGGGAGCGTCGAGCGGCGCATCGGCATGCCGGTGAGGAACATCACCAGCGTCGTCTTCGGCGGCGAGAAGCTCGACGAGATCTACGTGACCTCGATGGCGCGCGTGAAGCACCCCGCGGCGCACGACCGGTTCGCGAAGGAAGCGAAGCCGCAGTTCCTCGCGGGGAGCCTCTTCCGCATCAGCGGCCTCGGCATCCGCGGACTTCCCGAGCCGCGCTTCGCGGGCTAGATCGCCCCTACCTGGCGTGCTGCCCGAACGGCCCGGCGCAAGAGCCGCTCAGCCGACCGGACGTTCGGGCAGCACGCCAGGTAGGG
>DATHJM010000445.1:0-2070 GCA_035489775.1 Burkholderiales bacterium | reverse complement strand
GTCAAGGCCCGGATGAAGTAGGGCCAAGGGCGGACGCGGCAAGGCCGCGCAGCCCTGGCCCGCCCGCGTTCGAACGGACGCGAGGCGCCGTTCAACGCTCGCGACTGATACTCCCCAGGAGAACCCGCAATGCTCGCGTCGCTCTTCAGCGTCCTGTTCGACGGCTTCGCCTACGGGATGCTGCTGTTCCTGCTCTCGGTGGGACTGTCGGTGACGCTCGGGATGATGAACTTCGTCAACCTGGCGCACTGCAGCTTCGCCATGGTGGGCGGCTACGCCACCGTGACGCTGATGAACAGCTTCGGCTGGCCGTTCTTCGCCACCCTTCCGGCGGCCTTCCTCTCTGCCGCGGCGGCGGGCGCGGTGCTCGAGCGCACGCTCTACCGGCGCCTGTACCGCGCGAGCGACCTCGACCAGTGCCTGTTCACGATCGGCATCGTCTTCATCTCGGTCGCGGCGGCCGCCTACCTGTACGGCACGCTGCAGCAGCCGATCAGCACGCCATCGTATCTCCAGGGCGCGGTGGAGCTGTTCGGCATGCGCTTCGGCGTGTACCGGTTGTTTCTCGTCGTCACGGCGCTGATCGTCACCGCGATCCTGGTCGCGTCCCTCGAATACACGCGCTTCGGCGCGCAGGTGCGCGCGGCCGTGGACAACCCTCGCATGGCGCGCGGACTCGGCATCAACCTCGATCGCATTTTCGCCGCCACTTTCGCGCTCGGCGGCGGCTTGGCCGGCCTGGGCGGCGCGCTTGCCATCGAGATCGTCGGCCTCGATCATTCCTTCGCCTTCACTTATCTCGTCTATGTCCTCATCGTGGTCGCGGTGGGAGGCCTGGGCTCGATCGGCGGGTCCTTCGTCGCCGCGGCGGTGCTCGGCATCAGCGACATGGCCGGGAAATACTACTTTCCGCAACTCGGCGCCTTTGTCATCTATCTCGTCATGGTCGGGCTGCTCATGTGGCGGCCGGCCGGCCTGTTCGGAAAACGATGACGAGCGCGCGAGCAGCGGCGGCCGATCCTCACCGCTATCTGGAAGCACAGGTCCGCTGGCGGCGGATCGAGATCGCGTTCTGGCTTTGCACCCTGCTGCCCTTCGTCCTGACGCCGGCCTACCTGCAGCTCGCGAGCCAGATCGCGATCACGGCGCTCTTCGCCGTCTCGCTCGATCTCATCCTCGGCTACGCCGGGATCGTGTCGCTGGGGCACGCCGCGTTTTTCGGGCTGGGCGCGTACGCCGCCGGCCTCCTCTCCAAGCACGCCTGGGGCGAGCCGCTTTCCGGGCTCCTCGTCGCCTCCGCGGTGGCGGGCATGATCGGCTACGCGGCGAGCTTCATCATCGCGCGCTTCAGGCATCTCGCGCTCATGATCACCCTCGGCCTCGGACTGCTGCTGCACGAAGCGGCAAACAGCGCGAGCTGGCTCACCGGCGGTGCCGACGGCCTGCAGGGCATGAAGATCCGGCCGCTCCTGGAGACCTTCAGGTTCGACCTCTACGGCCGCACCGCCTACGCCTATTCTCTCGTCGTCCTGTTCCTGACCTTCCTCGCGGCGAGGCGCATCATCCACTCGCCTTTCGGCCTCGCCTTGCGCGGAATCCGCGAGAACGCGACGAGAATGCCCGCGATCGGCGCGCCGAGCCGCGCTCACCTGCGCAAGATCTACACCCTGTCGGCGGCGATGGCGGGCGTGGCCGGCGCGCTGCTCGCTCAAACCACTTCGACGGTGTCCCTCGAAGTGCTCTCCTTCCAGCGTTCGGCGGACGTGCTGGTGATCCTGATCCTCGGCGGCGCCGGGCGCCTCTACGGCGGGATCGTCGGCGCCATCATCTACATGGTCGCGCGCGACCAGTTCTCGGGAATCAACCCGCAGTTCTGGTATTTCTGGATCGGGCTGCTGCTGGTCGTGGTAGTGATGTTCCTTCCGAACGGCATCCTGGGCGGACTCAGTGCTCTCCACAAGAAACGTCAATAAGAAATTCGGCTCGCTGGTGGTGGCGGACGGCATCAGCCTGTCGCTGCCGAAGGGCGTGCGCTACGCGCTGATCGGCCCGAATGGCGCAGGCAAGACC
>DATHJM010000444.1:0-15079 GCA_035489775.1 Burkholderiales bacterium | reverse complement strand
CCTTCGTGAATTCGGGGGGGCCCGTGAAGGAAGGCATCGGCGCCGGTTCCCCCGGTCTGATTTCCCTGGCTCAATTCAATGACCCGGTCAATAACGGCCCCGCGATCGCGCTCGCCGCGGAAATAGGCAAGGGTCTGTTCTCGATAATGGACAACCTGCCGAACACCGACGTGCTCATGGGCTCGATCGTCAGCCTCGGGGCGGGGAACAACCAGCAGCGCGATATCATCCAGTACACCCAGCATCTCAAACCCAAGGTCTACTATCCGGGCCATCTGACCGATGTTGCGCAGGCGGGCTCCGCGCTCTATCACAAGATCAACTGGCGCGAAACGGCGCAGAACATCGGCTTCCCGCAAAGCGAGTGGCCGGAATTCCGCCTGCTGGTCGACCCGAACGACTTCCTCGTCCCGCAGGTCTTCAACCCCCGCGACGAGCGCTGGTCCAAGTCGCACGAGGCGGAGCGCCGGGTAGCTTCGCAGTGCCGTTGATCTAGTCCCGAGGTTCGCGGCGGAAGGCGGCCCTGCGGCCGCCTTCTTTTTTATCTAAAGGAAAAAATCGACGAGAGCTCATCGCCGTTGGGGAGAATGATGCGGGCTCTCAGCCTGTCCCCGGGAAGCGGCGTGAGGCCCTTCGCCGCGAGTTTGTTTTCACCCACCGGTATCAGCTTCGCCTCCTGGGAGGGACGCCCGGGGCTGACGAGGCTCAACGTTCCCTTCACTTTTTCCGCCGGGAGCGGCGTGCCGCCCTCGTCTTCGATGTACAGGATGGCGGTGCCCTTTTCCATGACCACCTCGACGGAGATCGTATCGTCGCCCCGGCCCATGATTCCGCCGTGCTTGGGCTTGTGGTCGCCGTGGGCGTAAGCGTTGCACAAAGCGAGCGTCTGTAGAACCGTCGCAATCACTGCCAGAGCGAACTTCATTGGTCCATAATACCCGCTCGCGCAGAGGAGGTTCCGATGGACCAGCACGGCAGAAAGCGTCGCAGACTCCTGGTTACGGGCGCAGCAGCGGGCGTCGTCGCCGCTTGCGCGGTTCCCCCTGCGCGCGAGCGCGCGCCGCGGTGGCAGGCAAGACAATTCCACAACCAGCCGGCGCAAAGCCACCAGCAGCAGTTCCTCGTCGACCTGTGGGAGCAGGTGAGGAAAGAGACCGATGGCCGGCTCGCGGTCACGGTCTATCCGCAGAACAACAATATCCCCGGCTCCGATCCCGGGGCGCTCGACATGCTGCAATCGGGCGAGCTCGAATTCTTCACCCTGATGGGCGGGATCCTCGGGCGCAAGGTCCCGGTCGCGGAGATCCAGGGGCTGCCGTTCGCCTTCACCAGCCACGCGCAGGTGCACCGCGCCAACGACGGCGCGCTGGGCGAATACCTCGGGCGCGAATGCGCCGCAAAGGGGATCTACCGCTTCCAATACGGGTTGCTCGAGAACGGCTTCAGGCATATTTCCATGGTCGAGCGTCCGGTGCGCACCGCGGACGATCTGCGCGGGGTGAAGATCCGCGTCCCCGACGGCAACATGTTCCGCGACCTGTTCGTGTCGCTGGAAGCGCAGCCCGTGACGGTGAACATCCGCGAGCTCTACGAGGCGCTGAAGACGCGCCGCGTGGACGCGCAGGAAAACCCGCTCGTCATCACCGAGGTGAACAAGCTCTACGAGGTCACGCGCTACATCTCGATCACCAATCACATGTGGTCGGGCTTCAACCTGCTCGCCAACCTCAAGTTCTGGGACGGGCTGCCCGCCGACGTGCAGGATGCCGTGCAGCGCAACGTGAAGAAGTACGTCGCCGCGCAACGCGCTTACACCAATAGTCTCAACCGCGAGCTCGAGACTTCGCTTGCGGCGCGCGGCATGGTGTTCAATACCGCGGATGTGACGACCTTCCGCCAGAAGCTCGGCGGCGGCTTCTACCAGCGCTGGAAAGGCCAGTTCGGCACCACCGCCTGGAGCCTGCTGGAAGAGCAAGTGGGCAGACTGGGCTGATCGCATGCTGCGAGGGCTTTCGCTGCTGCTTGCGGCGTGCGGCATGCTGGTGAGCGCAACGGCGTTCGCGTTCAAGGGCGTCGACGTCACCGGCCAGGGCTACGACGGGGACTTTCGGCTCCTCGGCCACGACGGCAAGCCGCGCACTCAAGCCGATTTCCCGGGCAAGGTCGTCGTCATCACTTTCGGGTTCACGCGCTGCCCCGACGTTTGCCCGATCTCGCTTGCGGCGCTTGCAGCCGCGGTGGGCGCGCTGGGCGAAGACCGCAAGCGCGTGCAAGGCGCGTTGATCACCGTCGATCCCGAGCGCGACACCCCGGCGCTGCTCGCGAAATACGTGACCGCCTTCGACCCGGGCTTTCTCGGCCTGGCCGGGGATGCCGCGGCAACGCGGCAGGCTGCCCGCGCCTTCAAGGTGTTCTACCAGAAGGTGCCGACCTCCAAGGGCGACTACACCATGGACCACAGCACCGGCTACTATGTCATCGACCGTCGCGGCCGCACGCGCCTGATGTTCCGCTACGGGCAGCCCGCGGCCGATATGGCGTACGATATCCGCCTGCTGCTGCGCGAATAGAGCCGGAAGGCTTTCTCAATCACGGAGATTCCCATGAAACGATTCGCAACGTTTGCCCTTTCAGCTGCGCTCGGCCTTTCCGGATCGAGCGCGCTCGCGCAAGGCTCGTGGAAGCAGGGCCCGCCGATCCCGCAGGGCGCCAACGAAGTCATCGGCGCGAACGTCGGCGGCAGCGTGCTCGTCTACGGCGGCCAGGATCCTGCGGGCAAATCCATGGGCATCTTCTGGAAGTTCGATCCCGCCGCGAACCAGTGGACGCAACTGCCCTCCAATCCGGTTCCGGTGCATCACGGCGCCGCCGCCGCGGTCGGGAACAAGTTCTACGTCTTCGGCGGCTTCCGCTTGCCCGATAGCGGCAGGAACGCCTGGTGGCCGGAGGACAAGGCCTGGGTGTACGACATGGCCAAGGGCGCGTGGAGCGCGTTGCCGCCGATGTCGCAGCCGCGCGGCGCTCTCGCCGCGGTCGCCGTCGGCACCAAGATATACGTCTCCGGCGGCGCAAAAATTCCCGCGGGCATGACTCTGCCCGACGGCCTCACCGGAGGCGGGGCGGTCGAGCTGCTCGCGACGCTCGAGATGTTCGACACCGAGACCAATCGCTGGACCACGCTCAAAGCCATGTCGCTGCCGCGCAATCACCACAGCGTGGCCTACGCCGACGGCAAGATCTACGCGGTCGGCGGGCGCGTGGGCTCGTGCTTCTCGAACGGCTGGTCGTCGAACGTCTCGATGAACGAGGCTTATGACATCGCGACCGACACCTGGACCACGCGTCTTCCGATGCCCACCGCGAGGAGCGGCACGGGCGCGGAAGCGGTGGACGGCAAAGTGCACGTGCTCGGCGGCGAAGGCTGGGTCGAGGAATTCGGCGGGGTGTTCCGCGCCCACGAGGTCTACGATCCGAAAACCAACACCTGGGCGAAGCTGCCGCGCATGCTCACCCCGCGCCACGGCTTTGCCACCGCGACCGTGGGGCGCAGGATCTACGCGGTTTCCGGCGTGAACAACGCGGGCGGCGCAGGCACGCTATCGGTGGTGGCGGTGAACGAAGTTTTCGAGCCGTAAACTGGACGAACCTCAAGGAGAAGAACATGAAATCCATGACATTCACGGCTGCAGCGGCTTTGCTCGCCGTTCCGGTTCTCGCCGCCGCGCAAGGCTGGAACGTACCCGCCGAAAGCCAGCGCTGCCCCTCCAAATGGGGCGCGGGCGACGAGCGCGGATCGAGCAACCACATGAAGAACCCGGAGACGGTGCTGCGCGGCGCGCGGCTCATCAAGACCGGCGAGGTGATCGAGCTCGGCCACGTCCTCGGGCCCAACATGGCCTTCTTCGGAACGCGAATCTTCAACCTGCATACCAAGCGCACCTTCATGAATGCCGGGAGGAACACGCGCGGCAGCAACGAAGAGGTGGTGACCTCCGAGATCGGCCAGGTCGGCACGCAGTTCGACGGCTTCGCGCATCAGTCCCACGGCGATTCGCACTACAACTGCTTCAAGACGAGCGAGATCGCAACGCGCTCCGGCTTCACCAAGCTCGGAGTGCAGAACGCGCCGACGTTCTTCGCGCGCGGCGTGATGCTCGACATCGCGGCGCTCAAGGGAGTCGAGATGCTGGGCGACACCTACGAGATCACGGTGGCCGACCTGCAGCAGGCGCTCGACCGGCAGAAGCTGAAGCTGCTGCCGGGCGACGCCGTCATCATCAACACCGGCTGGGGCAAGCTCTACGGGAAGGACAACGCGCGCTTCGTGAAATCGACGCCGGGCGTGGGCGTCGCCGCGGCCGAATGGCTCGCGAAGCAGGACCCCCTGCTCGTCGGCTCGGACAACTGGCCGGTGGAAGTCGCGCCTAATCCCGACAAGGACCTGAGCCTGCCGGTGCACCAGATCTTCCTGGTGGTGAACGGCATCCACATCCTGGAGAACCTGAAGCTCGACGAGCTGGCGGCCAAGCGCGTGTACGAGTTTGCGTTCACGATGCAGCCGCTCAAGATCCAGGGCGCTTCGGGCTCGACGGTCGCACCTGCCGCGATCCGCTGAGCGGCGGGGCCGCCCGGGCCCTGCGCTGCGTCAGGCGAGCTTGTGCGGCCCGCCGATGATGAGTCCTTGCGCGAAATCCACCTCGATCAGGCGCAGCTGGTCGAGCACCTCCTGGCTTTCGACGAATTCCGCGATGGTCTTGATCCCCATGGCGTGGCATCTGTGGTTGATCGATTCGACTTTCTCGGAAGCCGCGAGGCCGTGGCCGACGTCCTTCACGGTGCCATAGGTGAGCTTCACGAAATCGGGTTTGAGCACTTTTAGGAAGTCGAACGAGCCCTCGCTGCCGTCGAAGCCGGCGAAGGTGAAGCGGCAGCCGAGGTGCCCGAGCTGCGCCTGGATATTCTTGACCTGCTCGGCGTGCAGCAGGGCCGTGTCCCAGCCGAGTTCGAAAGTGAAGACACCTTCGGGCAGCCTCGAGCTCTGGATGTTCTTGGCGACGAAGTCCGCGAATTTCGGTTCGCGCAGCGTGTCCTCCGAAAGGTTGACGCCGTTTACGGGCACGGGCCAGCCGGGCGTCCGGTCGCGGGACTCCTGTATCCAGGTCGAAAGCCGGCTCACCACCCAGCGGTCGACGTACGGCAGCAGCCGGTACTCCTGCAGCATGGGAAAGAACGTTCCCGGAGGAAGCAGCTTCTCCTCTTCCTCGCGAAAGCGGACGAGGATCTCCTGGAACGGCCGCTCGCTTCCGGAGAGCGGCAGGATTTTCTGGGCATAGAGCAGGAAACCGCCCGTCTTCAACGCCGAAATCAGCTTGTCGGCGATGTTCTTCTGTATCGTGCTTTCGTCGTCCATGGCTGCGTGGGATGGCTCGCGAGAGCCGGGCTAGGTGCGCGCCGCCTCGCGCGGCGGCTCCTTCGCCAGGCCTCCGATCGCCTTGTTGACCCGCGGCATCACTTCGTTCGCCATCAGCTCCATGGAGCGCCTGGCGAGTTTGGGATCGACCCAGTCCATTCCCGCATAGACGATCTCGCCGAAGTCGCCCGAGCGCTCGCGCAGCGCGAGCAGCCGGTCCACGACCTTGTTGACGGTGCCGCAGAGGACGAGCTCGGCCAGAAGCCGCTCGATCGTGACCGCGCCGTCGTCCTCCTGCTCGTTCAGCTTGAAGATCACGTGGCGCTTGCTGAGCATCATCTTGATGCGCAGCTGCTCCCAGTAGTGGCGGTAGGGGCTGCCGGGGTCGCTGCGCGCGTAGCGCTCGGCGACACGATCGTCGTCGGAAACGAAGATCGTGCGCGCAATGCGCCACTCAGCGGGATCGGGAACCTTTCCGGCGCGGCGCTTGCCCTGCGCGTAGTTCTCCCAGTGGCTCGGCAGCCAATGAGGCAGCAGGAAATTCGCCGAGAGCGGATGGAAGTCGCGCTCACCCATGGCGATCGCGCCCTTGGAATGCGGCGCCACAACCGTACCGACGATCTCGGGCCGCGGCTTCTGCCAGGGCTTGTACATGATCCCCCGGCCGATGTCGGGCACGAAGGTCTTCTCGGTCGTCACCTTGTAGCGGTTTCCCGGAAGGTCGATCCGGTAAGGCGCGTCGCGCTCCCAGATCGCGAGGATCGCGTCGATCGCCTCGGCGAACATCCGGTTGCGGTCCTCGCCGAGGATGCCGAGCGCCTCCGCGTCCGAAGAGAGCGCTCCGGGGCTGATCCCGAATATGAAACGTCCCTTCGCAAGGTGGTCGAACATCGCCGCTTGCGCGGCGATCACGACCGGGTGCGACTGCGAGAGGTTGGAGGTCCCGGTCGCGAGCTTGATCGTTCTGGTCTCGCCGATCAGCGTAGCGAGGAAGATCAGGCTGTTGGTGACGTTCTCGCAACGGTCGGTGAGGTGCTCCCCGACGAACGCGTCGTGGAATCCGAGCCTGTCAGCGAGGACGATCGCCTCGCGGTCCTCCTGCAGCGTTTGCGCAGGATCGCGGTGCGGCGGATGCAGCGGCATCGTGAAATAGCCCAATCGCATGGGCGGAATGTGCCGCATCGGAGCGCGGCAGTCAAACGCGACTGCCTGTCCCGCCGCCCGGTACGCTAGAATCGCTCCAGCTTTGAACGGGCTTCGGGCCATCGGTGAGGCCGGCGCCCGCATTCGGACGACCGTGATCAGATACTTGTCCATGTCGGGAGGAGATCCCAGGCAGGCGGTGCGGCTGCGCCGTTTCCTGCTCGGCTCGGCCGCCTACGCGATCTGCATTCCCCTGGTCTGGCTTGCCAGCGAATTCAATCTGATCGCGCGTGGGCCCGCTTTGGTCCTCGTCGCGATAATGATCGCGGTCAACCTCGGACTCTACGCGGTGTTTCGTTCCGGCCTGAACCGGAAATTCAGCGACCCGAGCCTGACCTGGCTGCAGGTCTTCATCGGCAACGTCGTGGTGATGTATGCCGTCTACAGCTTCGACCAGGCACGCGCCATCGTGCTCAACCTGAGCCTGGTGGTGCTGAGTTTCGGCATGTTTCGCTTCACCACCCGCGAGTTCGTCAAGACCGCGCTGCAGATCCTCGCCGCCTACGCGGCGGTGATCAACCTGCTCATGTATTTCAAGCCGGAGACGGTAAACGTCTATCAGGAATGGTTCCAGTGGGCGGGGCTCGCCGCCGTGCTGCCGCTGTTCGCGGCGGTCGGCGGAAGAATCAGCCTGCTGCGCCAGCGCCTGCGCGCGAGCAACGAGGAGCTTCGCTCGGCCCTCGGAAACGTGCGTCAGATGGCCACCCACGACCATCTCACGGGCCTTCCCAACCGGCTGTTGTTCAACGAGGAGCTCCAGCGCGCGCTCGCCAGGGCGGAACGTCATGCAAGGCCGGTCGCGCTCTTCTTCATGGACCTCGACCGTTTCAAGAACATCAACGACACGCTCGGCCACCAGTTCGGCGACCGGGTGCTGCAGGAAGCCGCCAAGCGCCTGGCCGGCTGCGTGCGCGAGGGCGACATCATCGCGCGCCTCGGCGGAGACGAGTTCGTGCTGCTGGTCGAGGAGCTGGGTGACCCGGCCGTGCTGACCGAGATCGCCCGCAAGCTGCTCGCGGCCTTGTCGGAGCTCGGCAAGATCGACGGCCAGGAGCTCAGTCTCACGCTCAGCATCGGGATCTGCGTCTATCCGGTCGATGGGCGCGACTCGAAGACGCTGCTGGCCGGAGCGGACATCGCCATGTACCGCGCCAAGGACCGTGGCCGCAACGGATTCTGCTTCTACTCCGCCGAGCTGCAATCGCATACGCCGGAGAAGCTCGCGCTGGAGGCCGGCCTGCGGCACGCCCTGGAGCGCGGGGAGTTCCGCGTGTACTACCAGCCCAAGATCGACATGGCGACCGGCGCGATCACCGGGGTGGAGGCGCTGCTGCGCTGGCAGCACCCCGAGAAGGGCCTGCTGCTCCCGGAGAAATTCATCCAACTGGCCGAGGAATCGGGGCTGATCGTTGCGATCGGCCTGTGGACGCTGCGCGAGGTATGCATGCGCGCCAAGGCCTGGAGGGACGCCGGGCTGCCGCGGATGACGATCGCGGTCAATCTCTCGGCAAGCCAGTTCCTCGAGGAGAAGCTCGTATCCCAGCTCGCGGAAATCCTCAAGTCCACCGGGACGGACGCCGGCATCCTCGATCTCGAAATCACCGAAAGCATGGTGATGCGGGATCCGGACGAGGCGGTGAAGCTGATGCACAACCTGCGCGCCATGGGCGTGGGCCTCACCATCGACGACTTCGGCACCGGCTATTCATCGCTCGGCTACCTCAAGAACTTTCCGATCAACAGCCTGAAGGTGGACAGGAGCTTCGTGCGCGACCTGGCGCACTCCAGCGACGACGTCGCCATCACGCGGGCGGTCATCGCGATGGCGCACAGCCTGCAGATGAACGTGATCGCCGAGGGCGTCGAGCTGCGCGAGCAGTTCGACGTGCTGCGCGAAGAGGGTTGCGACGAATTCCAGGGCTATCTGTGCCGGCCGCCGCTCGCGGAAGACGACCTCATACGTTTCGTCCGGGACTGCGCCATGCAAGAGGCGACGGGCTAGCGCGCGAACCCCGGCCCATCGGGGCCGGGGTCCGGAGAGATCCGCTGCGGCTTCAGGCCGGAACGGGTTCCCTGGGCTTCACTTCGGGGGCGGCCGGCTTCGCGGGCGCGGAGGGCTTGTCTTTGCTATCGCCCAAGGTCTTTGTTCTGCGCGCTTCCTCGGCCTCGCGCGCTTTCCGGTACATCTCGTCGAACTCGTAGCACATAAGGACTCCTTTCGTTTCAAGTGATGAAGCGAGTCTCCCCTGCCACGTCTTGGAACTGCCGTTCAATGGTACGCCCGACCTCCGGGAAATTCAACGCAGTGAATTGTGAAACGTCCTGACGCGAAAACCTGTGCTACCGTTGCAGAAAAATCAATCCCTTCCCAGCTCCATGAAAAAGAATCCGATCGGCGCCCTGCGGCTCGCCGTGCTTGTCGCCGGCGCGCTCCTTCTCGGCGCCGCCCTCGCGCAGTCCCCGGGATATCCTGCGAGGACCATTCGCCTGGTGGCGGGCACCGCCCCCGGCGGCATCACCGACTACCTCGCGCGCATGTCTGCCGAGGGCCTGGCGGCCCGGCTGGGAGCGCAGGTCGTGGTCGAGAACAAGGCGGGCGCGACCGGCAATCTCGCGATCGAGCACGTGGCGAAATCGGCGCCCGACGGCTACACGCTGCTGCTCGTCGCCGGCGGAAACGTCGTCATCACGCCGTTTCTCTACGGCTCGCTGCCGTTCGATCCGCTGAATGACATCGTTCCGGTTTTCAACGTCGCCGGCGCGCCGCAGCTGCTGGTCGTGCCGGGTCTGCTCCCGGTCAGCGATCTGCGCGATTTCATCGCGCTCGCCAAGGCGAATCCGGGAAAGATGAACTATGCCTCCGCCGGCGCCGGCAGCACCACGCATCTGGCCGCCGATCACTTCGCGCGGCTTGCTGGAGTGCAGATGGTGCACGTTCCCTACAAAGGCACGGGGCCGGCGCTCACCGATCTCGTTGCGGGCCGCGTTCAGATGCTCTCGGTGGGCCTGGGTCCGGTGCAGGCGCATCTGAAGAGCGGCGCGCTCAAGGCGCTCGCGGCAGCTTCCAGGACGCGCCTCGCCGCGGCACCCGACGTGCCGACCTCGGCCGAAGCCGGACTGCCCGGCTGGGAGATGACCACCTGGTTCGGAATCTTCGCGCCCAGGGGCACGAACCCCGGGATCGTGACGCTCCTCAATTCGAAAATGCAGGCGGTGATCGACGATCCGAAGGCGAGGCAACGCCTGCTCGAATCGGGCATCGAGCCCATCGGCGGCTCCGTGGAAGCGTTTGCCGAGCTCGTGCGCTCGGACTATCGTGCCTGGGAGCGGGTCGTCAGGGCGTCGGGCGTGAAACTCGACTGAGCTTGTTTCGGAACCGGGGGAGAAGCGATGAAGATCTGCCATTACAACGAGGGCCTCGCGGGGGCCGTGGTCGGGGAGAAGCTGTTTCCGATCGGCGATGCGCTGATGAAAGCGGGCCATCTGAAGCCGGGGCACGGCATGCTCGAAGTGATCGAGCGCCTCGCGAACGAGCCTGCGGCGATGAAGTGCGCGCGCTTCGCGGTGCAGTCGGGGTCGTGCCTGCCGCTCGCCCAGGCGAGGCTGCTCGCGCCGCTCCTCAACCCGCCCGCAATCTGGGCGGCGGCCGCGAACTACAAGGCCCACCAGGCCGAGATGCGGGAAAAAATGGGCTCGTCCGACCGCTCGAGCCTCTCCAAGGACGAGCTGATGGCGGAGTTTTTCCTCAAGCCCGCGTCCTCGATCATCGGCCCGGGCGACACCGTGGTGCTTCCGAAGGTATCCAGGGACGTGGATTTCGAATGCGAGCTGTGCGCGGTGATCGGAAAGACGGCGCGCCACGTCAGCGAGGAGCGGGCGCTCGACCACGTCTTCGGCTACACGATTTGCTGGGACTTCAGCCAGCGCGACCCCTGGGGGCGGGGCAGGCAGAACACGCGCAACATCAGGAAAGGCTTCGATACCTTCACCGGCCTCGGACCGTGGATCGTGACGCGCGACGAGATCGACGACCCGCAGAACCTCGCGATCCGTGTCGAGCAGAACGGCAAGCTCGCCATGAGCGCGCATACCGGCGACATGATCTGCGCTCTGCGCGAGCACATTCGCTTTCTCTCGGGCGTGATGACGCTCAAGCCCGGCGTCCTGATCACCACGGGCACGCCGGCGGGCGTCTCGAAGCTCGCCGACGGCGATCAGCTGAAAGGCGGTATCGAACGGATCGGCGAGATGGAAGTGGCGGTGCGGGCCGAGCGCTAGCGCCGCCCGGCGATCCGCGATCGGGGCGATGACCGCGGGCGCCGGCAATGGCGTAGACTTGAGACCGGCATCCGAACAAGAACAGAATGAGATCGTTTTTCCCCGCTTTCCACGCCGCCGGGTGCCTTCTCTGCCTCGCTCTGGCCACGGGCGCGGCGCCCGCCGCCGCGCAAAGCGCCTATCCGAACCGCGCGATCCGGATGGTCGTGGACACTTCCCCGGGCGGGCTCACCGATATCCTCGGGCGCATCGCCGCCGAGGGCCTCGCGCAGCAACTGGGCCGGCAGGTCGTGGTCGAGAACAAGGCGGGCGCATCGGGCAACGTCGCCATCGAATATGTGGTGAAATCGCCCGCGGACGGCTACACGCTGATGATCTGCGCGGGAGGTAACCTCGTCATCAAGCCTTTCCTCGAGCACTCGCTTGCTTTCGATCCGCTCGTCGATCTCGTCCCGGTGTTCAACGTCGCCGAGGCGCCGCATATTCTGGTCGTTCCGAACTCGGTTCCGGCGAAGGACCTCGCGGAGTTCATCGCGTACGCCAGATCGAATCCGGGCAAGGTCTACTACGGCTCGGCCGGAACCGGCAGCCCGCCGCACCTCGCCGCCGATCAGTTCGCGCGCCTCGCGGGCCTGCAACTCGTGCACGTGCCCTACAAGGGCGTGGGGCCTGCGCTCCCCGACCTGATCGCGGGCCGCCTGCAGGTCATGTCGATGAGCTTCGGCTCGGCGCGGCCCTATCTCAAGAGCGGCGCGCTGCGCCCGCTCGCGGCCGGATCGAAGCGGCGCCTGGCCGGGCTGCCCGAGGTGCCGACTTCGGCCGAGGCGGGACTGCCGGGCTGGGAGATGAGCGCCTGGTTCGGCATCTTCGCGCCGAAAGACACGAGCTTCGAGATCGTGCGCCTGCTGAACGAGAAGCTCCAGGCGGCGATCGAGGAGCCCAAGGCGAAACAGCGGCTGCTCGAGGTCGGCGCCGAGCCGCTCGGGGGCACGGCGCAGGCATTCGCCGAGCGCGTGCGCTCCGACTACCGCATCTGGGGGCAATTCATCAAGGAATCGGGAATCAAGCTGGAGTAACGACCATGGCTCAGTCCGTAATCAAGACGAAATTCATTTCGCACGGCACGCTCGGCTCGAAAGATCTCGATGCGACGCGCCGTTTCTACGAGGAGTTCCTCGGTCTGGAAGTCGTGCGCACCAGCCCCGTGTCCCTCATGATCCGGCTCGGCGGCGACCACGTGTACGCGGTGGTCTACACCAGGAAAAAGGAGCGCATGCCGCGCGTCTATCACAACGGCCTGGACGTCGATACCGACGCCGAGGTGGACGAAGCCTGGCGGGCGTGCAACGAGCAGGCCGCCCGGTGGGGCCTGCACGAAATCGACAAGCCCTCGGCCCGCCACGGAACCTACAGTTTCCTTTTCTGGGATGCCGACGACAACGCCTGGGAAATCCTCTCCAATCCCAAAGGCGGCTACACCTGGATCTTCGAGCAGGGCGATCTCGAAGGCCGCGGGCACTTCGAGCGCGGCTTCCGTCACAAACGCCCTGATGCGAAGAAGGAAACCGCATGAGGGCGGTGTACTACGAGCGCAAAGGTCCCGCGGCGAAAGTCCTCGTGCCCGGCGAGCTGTCCGATCCCGAGGCGGGACCGGGCGAAGTGCGCGTCAGGATCCATTTCTCCGGGATCAATCCTACCGACACGAAATTGCGCGGCGGCTGGGACGGCAGCATGGAGATGCCGTTTCCGCGCGTGATTCCGCATCAGGACGGTGCCGGCGTCATCGACGCGGTGGGGCCGGGCGTGCCGCGATCGCGGATCGGCGAGCGCGTCTGGGTTTACGAGGCGCAGCGCGGCCGCGCTTTCGGCACCGCGGCCGAATACGTCGCCATCCCTTCCGAGAATGCAGTGACGCTTCCCGAGGGCGCGAGCTTCGAGACCGGAGCCTGCCTCGGAATCGCCGGGATGACCGCGCACCGCTGCCTTTTTCAGGACGGCGGCATCCAGGGACAGACCGTGCTCGTCGCGGGCGGCGGCGGCGCGGTGGGCCATGCGGCGATCCAGCTCGCGAAATGGGGCGGAGCGCGGGTCGCCACGACCGTGAGCCGCCACGGACAGGACAAGGTCGCGCGGGAGGCGGGCGCCGATCTCGTGGTCAACCGCAAGACGGAGGACGCCGCCGCGAGAATCAAGGCGTTCACGCGGGGGCTGGGTCTGGACCGCGTGGTGGAAGTCGCCTTCGAGGCGAACCTCGAGCTCAATCGCGCGGTGCTGAAAGCGAACGGCGTGATCTCCACCTACTCCTCGGGGCCGCCGGACAGCGCGCCGCGCATCCCGTTTACCGCGATCATGAGGCAGGGCATCACCGTGCATTTCATCCTCGTCTACGTGATGCCCCGCGAAGCGCATCAGTTGGCGGCGCGCGACCTGAACGCGGCGCTCGAGGCCGGACACTACCGTTCGCATGTCGCGCGCGTGTTCGCGCTCGGGGAAACGGCCGCGGCCCACGGCGCGCAGGAGAGCGGCGGCACGGTCGGCAAGATCCTGATCGGGCTCTGATGCAGAAGCGAAAGCCCGAAACGGACAAGCGGCAGGCCTTGGCGGAAAAGGCGCGCGAGACCGTCAAAGCATGGTTCCATAGCGCGATCGCTCAAACCCGCAAGCTGCATCCGTACGCGACAAAAGCGACAAAGGCGGTCGAAACCGTCAAGGCATGGTGGAGCGCCTGCATGAGCAAGCTGCGCCAGCACGCCGCCCGGTTGCTCGAAACGGTCCATGGCAGGTACCGGGCCGGAGTCGCTTATATCGGCAGGCGCAGCCCGCGCACCGCGAAAGCGATCGAGGCCTGCGAGGCCTGGCTCGGGCGCAACTGGCGCAGGCTGGCCCTTTGCGCGCTCGCCCTCGTTGTCGCGCTGGGGATCGGTTTCGCGGCGATTTTTCCCGAAACGGCCGGGCGCTACTGCCGCGTGATATTCACTTCCAGCCGGGTCGTGCCGCTTCCGGATGAAGCGCGCCGGGCAGTCCACGAAAAAGCAAAACAGCTTGCCGAGGCGCTCGACAAGCGCCTGGACAGGAAAAGAAAGCTCGCCGGCGAGGCCTGGACCTCCGCCCAAATCCTCGTCGCGCTCAGGGAAAACGATCCGGACTACGCGAGCCGGATCGACGTCAAGCTGATCGAGCAGGCCTTCCGCTCCGCGGCCGGACCCGAGTGCGCCTGCTGGCGCCGGTTTCCTCAAGGGAAGTATCCGAATCACATCGGCGTCACATCCTGGGTGCTGTGGACTTTCGCGCGGTACGGGATCCCGGCGCACAAAAGCGAGCTCGAGTTTCTCCTCTCGACCCAGGGCAGCGACGGCGGGTGGCCCCTGTTCGCGGGGGCGCAACAGGAAAAGCAGCAGGAAAAGTTCGCTTCGAGCTACGGGACAGCAGCCGCAATTCTCGCGCTGCACGCGCAATCGACCCTGCAACCCGACCCTGAGCAGAAGAAGCGGCTCGCCGCCGCGGTGCAGCGCGGAGCGGACTGGCTGAAGAGCGGCGCCGTCGCCGGCCGGGCGCGCTGGGTGGACTACCCGGCGTGGCCGGAGGCCAAGGAAGAATCCCTGGGGGTCTCGGGTTTTGCGCTTTTCGCGCTGCATCGCGTCGGAGCGCGGCGCTTGGGCGCCCTCGACCGCGAGTGGCTGCGCGAGCTTCCTGCGCAAGCGCCCGCCGCGCTCGAAGGGGAGACCTCGGCAAAGACGGTGCAGGTCGGCAAGCGGTCCTACCAGGACGATACACGCTACCATGGATTGCCATGGACGGTTGCCGCCACCATGCTCGTCTACCGGGACACCTCGATCTCCAGGAAAGTCTGCGCCCTGGAGTGGCTCGAGCGCGCCCTGGCGCCCGGGGCCTCGATCTATGCGCTCACCGGACGCGAAAAAAACGCGGCGATCGCCGCCGAATCGCTGCTCGCCCTGCGAAACGAGGCGAAGCGTGAGTAGCGCGAAGGGCCGCCGCGGCGCCGAATCCACGCTCAAGCGTGACGTGGCGCTCGCCAACATCATCGTCGAGCGCTTCGGTCTCTCCAACGCCTTCGGACACGTGAGCGCCCGCATCCCGGGCACGAACACCTTCTTCATGCCCACGCGCCGCAGCCCCGGCCTCGCCAGCGCGAGCACTCTGCTGGTCGTTGACACAGAAGGCAAGACC
>DATHJM010000443.1:0-5168 GCA_035489775.1 Burkholderiales bacterium | reverse complement strand
CAGCAGGAAGGAAGCCGAGATCATCTGGATCGTGGCCAGCAACTTCAACAGCGAAACCATGAAGATGGACGAGGCCATGCTGCGCCGCTTTCAGATGAAGGTGGACTTTCGCATGCCCAACCGGGAAGAGCGACTGGCCATTTTCGCCCACTATCTGCACCAGCGCGCCGACAAGGTCCTGCCCGACCTGGACCTGCGCCACGTGGTGGAGGTGACCGAGGGCCGCAGCCCGGCCGATTTGGAAACCATCGTCAACCAGGCTGGCATCACGGCCGTGCAAGCGGGTGACATGATCGGCGCCGATACCCTGATGCAGGCCGCCGAGCGAGTGCTGGTGGGCAACGTGAACACCAACACCACCAAGGAGCGCGAGCGCGACCGCCGCATCATCGCCGTGCACGAATGGGGCCATTTCCTGGTGGACCTCGAACACGAACGCAAGCTAGCAAACGGCAACTGGCAGCAAATCCTGGCCGAAATGAAGACCATCAAGATTTCGCTCAAGGCGAACCCGCGCACCAACGCATTGGGCTTCGTCTTCCACAAGCAGGGTTCCAACCTGCTCAAGACCAAGGGCGACATCGAACACGACGTGCGCGTGCTGCTGGGCGGCATGGCCAACGAGGAGCTGTTCTTCGGCGAGGAAGGCACGACCAACGGGGCGCACAACGACATCACCCGGGTGACGCAGCTCCTGCACCACGCCGTGGGTGAGATGGGCATGTACCGCAAGACGCGCCTGAACTTTGGTGCGCTCGCCCAGGACGGTCACGGCGGCGGCCGCGAAGTGGACGAGGAAACGCGCGGCATTATGGAAGCGCAGAGCGAGCGGCTGTACGGCGAAACCAAGGCCGTGCTGGCCCGGCTTATGCTGCTGACCGAGCATCTGGTCGGCAAGCTCCTGGAAGCCGGCGAGATGAGCCTGAACGAGGCGCTGTTCGAGATCCGCAGCTTTGAGGCGGGCTGAACCGACTTCAAGCGGTTGACCCAGTCCGCGGCAGCGGGCCAGTCCACGCCGGCTACGCCAACTCTTCATTGCTCACCCTGCATCGTCGACCTTCGGTTGTATTCAAGACTGCGTGCGCTTCGGCTATCCTAGCGTCAGTCGAAAAGCATCGGAGTTTCAAATGAAGACGTTGCGCAGTTATCTCGGCGACCGCTGGGTCGAAGGCTCGGGCGCGTCACAGACGCTCGTCAATCCCGCGACCGAGGAGCCGCTCGCCCAGGTATCGAGTGACGGTCTCGATCTCGCCGCTGCGCTCGACCATGCGCGCAACAAAGGCGGGCCGGCGCTTCGCGCGCTGTCCTTCGCAGAGCGTGGCACGCTCCTGAAAGAGACGGCGAAAGCGATCCAGGCGCACAGAGACGAATTGCTCGAGCTCGCAGTAGCGAACGGCGGCAACACCCGATCGGACGCGAAGTTCGACGTCGACGGCGCGATCTTCACGCTCCAGACCTACGCCGAGCTGGGTGCCTCGCTCGGCACTGCGAAATTCCTCATCGACGGCGAAGGCGTGCAGCTCGGACGCTCGCCGCGCTTTCACGGCCAGCACATCAACGTGCCGCGCCACGGCGTCGCGGTGCATATCAACGCATTCAACTTTCCGGCCTGGGGATTGGCGGAGAAAGCGGCCTCGGCGCTCCTTGCGGGAATGCCCGTGCTCTCCAAGCCAGCGACCAGCTCGGCGATGGTCGCGCACCGCGTGATGGAGATTCTCGTCGAGAAGAAAGTGTTGCCCGAAGGCGCCCTCTCGCTTCTCGCCGGTGCGCCGCGCGACCTGCCGGCCTTGCTCGGCGCGCAGGATGTTCTTGCCTTCACCGGATCCGGGGATACGGGCATGCGCATCCGCGCGCTGCCGAACATCATCCGCGAATCGGTGCGCGTGAACGTCGAGGCGGACAGCCTGAATGCCGCGGTGCTCGGACCCGATGCGGAGCCGGGCGGCGACATGTACGAGACTTTCCTGAAGGACGTGCTGCGCGACATGACTCAGAAGGCCGGCCAGAAGTGCACCGCGATCCGGCGCGTGCTCGTGCCGCAGGCGCATGCCGCCACCGTGCGCGACGACCTCGCCGAAGGACTCAAAATCGTGCGCGTCGGCAATCCCGCACTGGAGGAAACGCGCATGGGGCCACTGGCATCAGGCAACCAGCTCGCCGACGTGCGCGAAGGCGTAGCCAAGCTCGGCGCCGAAGGCAAGGCCGCGTTCGGCAGCGCCGCGCCGCTCGCCGGCAAGGGATTCTTCATCTCGCCGGTGCTGATGGAATTCGCAAAGGACGCGCTCGCCGCTTCAGTGCACGCGCGCGAAGTGTTCGGCCCGGTGGCCTCGCTTCTGCCTTATTCGGGCAAAGGCGCCGACGCGGCCGCGATCGTCGCGCGCGGCAACGGGGGCCTCGTGTCCTCGGTGTATTCGGAAGACGCTGCGTTTCTGGAGGAGATCGTCTCGGGCATCGCGCCGTATCATGGACGGCTCTTCCTCGGTCATCCGAAGATCGAGATGTCGCCGGGGCCCGGAACGGTGCTGCCGCAGCTCGTGCACGGAGGTCCGGGGCGCGCGGGCGGCGGCGAGGAGCTGGGCGGCGCTCGCGGTCTCGCGTTCTACATGCAGCGGGTGGCGCTCGAAGGCTCGCGGCCGGTGATACAGAAGCTGATCGGAGTGCAGTCGTCCTAGAGCGCGTGCCGCGCGATGCGAACGCGCGTCGCGCGCATGTCGTCGCCGCGGATCTCGCGTAGCGCGTAACCGACAAACTCTCCTACGACGCCCTTGCGCCAGTAGAGATCGAGATCGGTATTGTCCATGGGCTTGGCGACCGAGGCGGCCTTGCGGCCGGCTTCGGCGATCGCTTCGTCGGTGAGCTTCCGGCCGACGAGCAACTCGCCCGCCTTGGTGAGGAGCGGCCGCGAGGAGACCGCACCGAGCGCGATACGCGCTTCTTCGACGGTGCCGTCGCGCGCCGTCTTCACCGCCGCAGCGACCCCGAGCACGGGGAAGTCGAACGTCCCGCGGCGGCGCAGCTTCCAGTAACTGCTCTTCCAGCCCTCGGCCGCGGGCAACTTCACTTCGGTGAGGATCTCGTCGGGGCGGCGCGTCAAGTAGTCGATGCCGTCGTTCCTGTAGAGGTCGGCGAGGGCTACGTCGCGCTCGCCTTGCGTGGAGACCAGGCGCACGGTCGCGCCCAGGGATATCAACGCGGGCGCCGTGTCTGTCGAAGAAGTCGCGACGCAGCGCTTGCTCGCGGTGGCGACCCAGCAGATTTCGCCGTCCTTCTTCATGCAGAAGTCGATCGCCTTGCGCCACTCGTAGTTCTGGTTGTAATAGTTGCAACGCGTGTCCAGGCACAGGTTGCCTCCGAGCGTGCCCATGTTGCGCAGATGCACGGTCGCGACTTGGGCCGCCGCCTGCCACAGACCCGCGTATTTTTCCCGCACCGCGGCGTTCGCGACGATTTCATTCAGCGTCAGGCCCGCGCCGAGCGTGCTGCCCGAGCCATTGGATATCTTCTTCAGCGCTTCGACCTGCCGCAGCGAAACGAGCGTCGCCGGCGTCTGGTGGCGCCGCTTCATGTTGGGCAGGAGATCCGTCCCGCCTGCGATCGGCATCGCCCTCGGGCCTTCTGCGGCGAGGATCTTCGCCGCCTCGGCCAGGGTCTTCGGCGAATGAAACGCGAACCAGGGCAGCCGCATCATGCGACGGCTTCCTTCTTCACGGGTGTGCGCCGCGGCGTGTTGATGGAATTGCCGTCGCCGCCTTCCCAGGGCGGCGGCACGAGCATCGGCTCGGGGTACGGAACGTCGGGAAAACTCTCGGGCCCGACGCGCGGCGTTTCCCCCTTGGTTTTCTTCTCCAGCGCGGCGAGCACCTTGTCGGGGGTGATCGGCAGCTCGTCGATGCGCACCCCGATCGCGTCATAGATGGCGTTCGCGACCGCGGGCATTACAGGCAGCAAAGGCCCCTGCCCCACCTCCTTTGCGCCGAACGGGCAGTTGGGGTCCGGATCCTCGACGAGCTCGGTAAACACTTCGGGCATGTCGAGCGAGGTCAGGCTCTTGTATTCGAGGAGCGACGGGATCTTGTGTACGAGCGCGTTGGAGAGCTTGGGCGGCAGGCGCCGGAACACCTGCTCTTCCATAAGCGCCTCCCCCAAACCCATATACACGCTGCCCTCGACCTGGCCGCGCGCGTTCACCGGGTTGATCGCGCGGCCGATATCGTGCGCGATCCACACCCTCGGCACGGTGATCCAGCCGGTATTGCGGTCCACTTCGGCCTCGACCACGCACGCCGTATAGGAGTACGCGGGCGACGGCCCGACGCCCGCGCCCTTGTAGCGCCCGGGTGCACGCGGCGGCGAGTAGGAGCCCACCGAGCCGAGCGTGCCGAATTTTTCCTCGGCGAGAACGATCGCCTCCCGGAAGCTCATAAGCTTGCCCGGGTCGTCGGCGCGGAATACGCGCCCGCGCGCGAAGCCGACGTTCTCTGGAAGCGTCTCCATGTGATCTGCGGCCGCGCGAGCGATCAGCTCGCGCAGGCGCTCGGCCGCCTGGATCGCGGCGTTGCCCATCATCACGGTGACGCGGCTGGAATAGGAGCCGAGGTCGACGGGCGTGAGGCCCGTGTCGCCGGTGACGCAGCGCACATCGTAGGGGTCGATGCCGAGCACTTCGGCGACGATCGCCGCGAGCACGTCGTCCGACCCCTGCCCGATCTCGGTCGCGCCGCAGAACACCGTGACCTGGCCGCTGCGGTCGATGAGGAGCTGCACCCCCGACTGCGGCATCTTGTTCCAGTAGATCGGCAGTCCCGCGCCGCACAGGTATGCGCCGCAGGCAAGGCCGACGCCGCGGCCTTCGGGAAGCTTCTTGAATCTGTTTTTCCAATCCGAGCTCGCCACGACCTTGCGGATGCATTCAGCGAGGCCGATAGTGCCTATCTTCAGCCAGTTCGCGGTAAGCGTATTGGGCTTGGCGACGATGCCCAGGCGCAGATCGGCCGGATCGATCCCGAGTTTCTCCGCGATCTTGTCGAGCTGCACTTCCTGGCCGAAGCGCGGCTGCGGCGTGCCGTGGCCGCGCTTGGGGCCGCAGGGCGGCTTGTTGGTAAAGACACGCACGCCGCGAAAGCGGTAGCGCGGCACTTCGTATGTGACGGTTTGCAGCGCGCCAGTGT
>DATHJM010000442.1:0-3531 GCA_035489775.1 Burkholderiales bacterium | reverse complement strand
TCGATCGCGGCTCGTCCTGTCCGCCGCTATTCTGTCGCTCGCGCTGTTCGCGGGCGCCGCGAATGCGCAGACCTATCCGGCGAAGCCGATACGCCTGATCGTTCCGTTCCCGCCCGGCGGCGGGACCGACATCGCTGCGCGCACGATCGCGAACAAGCTCTCCGACAGCGTCAAATGGACCTTCGTGGTGGAGAACAAGCCCGGTGCCGGCGGCAATCTGGGCGTGGAGCAGGCGGTCAAGTCTCCGGCGGACGGCTACACCCTTGTGATCGGGCAGACCAGCAACCTCGCGATCAATCCGACGCTCTACGTGAAGCTGCCTTACGATCCACTCAAGGATCTGAGCCCGGTCGCGCTCATCGTCTCGGCTCCGGTGGTGCTCGTTGTCGCGCTGAATTCGCGCTACGCGTCTCTGGGCGATCTGCTCGCCGCGGCGAAAGCCGATCCGGGCGCAGTCACTTTCGCATCGCCGGGGAACGGCACGGTGTCTCACCTCTCCGGCGAGCTCCTGCAGCGCGCCGCCGGCGTCAAGCTCACGCACGTTCCCTACAAGGGGGCGTCGCAGGCGCTGACCGATACTCTGGGCGGCCAGGTGCAATCGTTCATGTCCTCGGTCCCTTCTGCGCTCTCGCAGATCAAGGGAGGGAGACTGCGCGCCATCGCGGTGACTTCCGCGAAGCGGGCACCGGAGCTGCCGGAGGTCCCCACGATCGCCGAATCCGGCTACAAGGGTTTCGAAGCGAGCACCTGGTACGGCTTGCTCGCGCCGGCCGGCACGCCCGCGGCCGTCGTCGCGAGGCTGAACGCCGAGGTGAACCGCGCCCTCGGCACGCCCGAGGTGCGGCAGAGGCTCGCGGCCGAGGGCGGTGAGGTCCTGGGCGGCTCGCCGGAGCAATTCGCCTCGTTCCTCAGAGCCGAGCACGCCAAATGGGGACGCGTCGTGAAGGAATCCGGCGCCAGGGCGGAATGAACAAAGGCATGACCCCGCTGATCAAGAAGCGCGACTACACTCCGCAGGCGCGCGGCGCGCTCAGCGGCGTGCGCGTGCTCGATCTGTCGCGCCTCGTGGCCGGCAACACTCTCACGCAGGTGCTCGCCGATTTCGGCGCCGAGGTGATCAAGGTGGAGCCGCCGGCGGGCGACACGCTGCGCGCCTGGCTGACGAACGGCGTGCCGGTCACCTGGAAACTCTATTCCCGCAACAAGAAAAGCCTGTGCCTGGAATTGCGCCGCCCCGAGGCGCGCGAGCTGCTGCTCCAGTTGATTCCCTCCGCGGCGATCTTCATCGAGAGCTTCCGCCCGGGAACGCTGGAGAAGATGGGCCTCGCGCCCGAGACGCTGCTCGCGCGCAACCCCAGGCTCGTCGTGCTGCGCATCTCCGGCTGGGGCCAGGACGGGCCCTACCGGCGCCGTCCCGGGTTCGGCACGCTGATCGAAGGCATGTCCGGTTTCGCTTCGATGAACGGCTTTGCCGACCGTGAGCCCGTGCTGCCGCCGATGTACCTCGCCGACAGCGTGGCGGGCCTCACCGGCGCGAGCGCGGCGCTGATCGCCTTGCGCGAAGTGGAGACGAACGGCGGCAAAGGACAGGTGATCGACCTGCCGCTGCTCGAGCCGTTGTTCAGCATCATGGGGCCGCAGGCCGCGGTGCTGCGTCTCACGGGCAAGGTGAAGCCGCGCACCGGCAACCGCTCGACCAACACCGCGCCGCGCAACGCCTACCGCACCAAGGACGGCCACTGGGTATGCCTGTCCGCGTCGATCCAGAAAATGGCCGAGCGCCTGTTCCGCGCGATCGGGCGGCCCGAGCTGATCGAGGATCCGCGCTACGCGACGAACACGGGGCGCGTGCAGCACGCGGAGGAGCTGGACGCCATCATCGGAGCGTTCATCGCCGGACGCACGCAAGCGGAGAACGTCGCGTACTTCGAGCGCGAGGAAGTGACCATCGGTCCGATCTACGACATCGCGCAGATCGTGCAGGACCCCCACGTTCTGGAGCGCGAGCTGATCGCCGACTATCCCGATCCCGACATGGGTGCATTTCCCATGCACCACGTCGTGCCGCGCCTCTCCGGCACGCCGGGCGCGATCCGCGCCCCCGCGCCCAGGTTGGGCGAGCATAACCGCAGCCTTCTCGCCGAAGCCGGAGTGGACGCCGCCGCGTATGCGAAGCTCCTCGCCGCGGGCGTCGCCTGCGAAGGCGGGATCGAAGGTGCCGCGAAAGGAGAAGAGGAATGAAACCCGGGCTCCCGGTGTGGCGCTCGCTGCTCTACGTTCCGGTGAACGTCGGGAAATACGTGGAAAAGGCGCATACGCGCGGCGCGGACTGCATCCTGCTCGATCTGGAGGACAGCGTCCCCGTCCACGAGAAGGACAACGCGCGCAAGCTCGTCGCCCAGGCCGCGACCCGGGTACGGCGCGGGGGTGCCGACGTGGCGGTGCGCATCAACCGGCCCGATGCCATGGCGCCGCGCGACCTCGAGGCCGCGGTCGGCCCGGAGGTGAACGCGATCGCCGTGACCAAGGTGGACGACGCGGCTCACCTGCGCCGCCTCGACGAGCTGGTTTCGAGGCTGGAAGCGAAGCGCGGCCTCGCTCCGGGCCACACCCGCTTCATCGCCATGGTCGAGACACCGGCAGCGTTTTTCCGCATGCCCGAGATCGCGATGGCAGTCGAGCGCAACGCGGCCATGGACATCGGCGGCGAAGACTTCGCGCTGGAAAACGGCATGGAACCCACCGAGGAGACGCTCCTCATGCCCAAGCAGCAGATGATCTACGCCGCGCGCGCCGCGGGCATCATGCCGCTCGGCTACATCGCGAGCGTCGCGAGCTTCGGCGACCTGTCGGCGTTCCGGCGCATGGTGCAGCGCTCGCGCCAGTTCGGCTTCCTGGGCGCGAGCTGCATCCATCCTGCGCAGGTGACCGTCGTCAACGAGCTGTATTCGCCCTCGCCCGAGGAGGTGGCGCACGCGAAACGAGTCATCGAGGAGAACGCCAAAGCCAAGACCGCGGGGCGCGCCTCCTTCGCGATCGACGGCAAGATGGTCGACGTGCCGGTGGTGGTGCGCGCCGAGCGCCTGCTCGAGCGCCACGCCGCGATCCAGGCGCGCGAGGCGGCGAAGCGCGCCGCCTCCTGAATGCCCCTTCTCCAGCTTTCACAGCTGTCTCTGGCCTACGGCCATGTGCCTTTGCTCGATCGCGTCGATTTCGTCGTCGATCCCGGCGAGCGCATCGGATTGATCGGGCGCAACGGGACCGGCAAATCCAGTCTCCTGAGGATCATCGAGGGCCTTGCCGCGGCCGATGACGGCAAGGTCTGGCGCGCGCCGCAACTGAAGCTGGCGAGCGTCTCGCAGGAGCCCGCGTTCCGGCCCGGGCAAAGCGTGTTCGAGGCGGTGGCCGAAGGCCTGGGCGAGGGGACGAAACTGCTGGTCGACTATCATGCCGCGACGCATGCGCTGACTGCGCATGGACATCACGCCCCTGAAGACGACGTCGCGCTGATGGAACGGGTGCAGCACCTGC
>DATHJM010000441.1:0-2860 GCA_035489775.1 Burkholderiales bacterium | reverse complement strand
CAATAAGCGTGCGAGCACCGGGCGTCCACGTGAAGTTCTCCACGGGGCGCGCGGGATGCGCCTCCCACCATTCGAGTTCCGCCGTCAGCGCAGCGGGGTCGCCCACGGGAAAAATGCTGCCGTTCTCGCGGTGGCGCACATAGTCGTGTCCGCCCACGCGGTCGCTGACGATGCACGGGCAGGCGCAATTCAGCGCCTGCGGCACGACCAGGCCGAAACCCTCCTCCAGCGACGGCAGCACGAGCACGCTGCTTTCGCGCATCGCCCGGGCGAGCCGCTGCTGCGGCAGCGCGCCATGGAAATTCAGCGCGGTTGCGCCGCGATAGGCAGCGATGTCCTTCGCGGTCTCCGACGACCGGGAACCGATGAAATCCATTTTCCAATGCGCGCGATTCGCGAGCGTCAGCGCGTCGAGCAGCGTGCGGATGCCCTTCCGCAGACTGATCTGCCCGGCGAAGAGAATCCGGAAGATCGGTGGTGGCGACGGATTCTGCGCGCGCTGAAAGACGCGCGCATTCGTATCCGCGCCGTACGGCACCATCCAGATGCGCTCCGCGGGAATGCCGAGACCCACGAGTTGGTCGCGAACAACCGTGGAAGCTACGCAGTGGAAATCCGCGAGTGCATATTCCTCGTCTTCCCGCGCGAGGTATTCGGAATCGTAGGGGCAGACCTTTTCGAGTTTCAGCCCGACGCGCTGGTATTCGGGTTCCATGATGCGAATCCAGTCGCGCACCGGTCCTGTCGCATGATTCAGCACGGTGCGGATACCCGCCCTTTTCGCGGCCTGAAATGTCTCGAGCGCCTGGCCTGGCATCGCGTGAATAAAATCGCACGGTTCCAAATGCCGGCTGATCCAGCGGTCCAATCCGCGATCCTGCCAGAGGAATAGGTTGCGCGAACTCGGGCGCAGCGGTTCCGGGATGTACTTGAGCAGCCCATAGACGATATTCGTTCGCAGGCTGTGGCTGCGGATGTTTCGGGCATCCGCGTCGGGAAGTTTTCGCACCGGATAGCCGGAGTAGAAAATGCCGCGTACACCCTCTTGTGCGACGGCTCGCGCAGTCGGCCATACGTGGCAGGGGTTGGTGGCGGAGAAGGAGATATTCATCAGGTCAATCGCATCAAAAAGTTGCGGATTGAAACGGAAAGGTGGCTCGGACGAATCGTGGCACAGCCGTCCCGGCTGTGGGGCCGGCGGGCATCCTGCCCGCATTCACAGAGACTGCGGGCGGGACGCCCGCTGTCCCCACAGGCAGGATGCCTGTGCCACGCTTTGCCGCCCGCGCAATTCCAAGGCGATTTCGCAAGGACTCTCATCGCGTGCCGAATTTCGCCTCCCAGTCGGCTGCGTTTTCGAGCGGTGCGCGGACGAGCTGCATCCACGCGCGGTAGCGCGGCCATGCGAGCGCGGTGCGTTCGCGCAGGCAGCGTGAGATTCCATCGAGACACTGCCACCACCAGCGCGGTTCGCGCCAGACCCACGACCAGCCGCGTTTGCGCGCGTAGAGGAATTGCCGCCAAACTCGGAACGGCGCGACGGCGAGGAGCCACGGCATCGGGCAGCGCAGAAAGACGCTCCAAAGTTCATTGCGCGCGTGCCGCTGATGATTCCGCATTTCATTGCGCTGCACGCTGCTCCAGTGGTGGCGGATCGTCACGCACGTCTCAAATCGCACCTGCCATCCGGCGCAGACGCAGCGCAGGGCAAAATCCGGCTCCTCGTACATGTGGAAGAAGGGTTCGAAATATCCACCGAGTTCCGTGAACGCAGCGCGCTGGATGGCGGCTCCGCTGTTTGCGTAGGAGCCGGTGAATCGCCCGGAACCGGAAACCACCCGCTCAAGCGTTCGAGGATCTTCATCCGTGCGCTGCGGAAACTCGGCGACGGCGAGCCGTGGATTCATTGCGAATAGTGACTGGATGCGCGTGATCGCATCAGCCTCCAGCGGGTAGCTGTCATCATCGAGGCTCAAGAAGACGTCGCATGTCGTTGCTACTGCCATTTCATTCCGAGAGGGAATCGAACCCCGCCCCCGCTCGTGGACGATCAGCCGCACGCCGGAATGACGCTCACGGACGAACTCCGCCGTGCCATCCGTGCAACCGTCCGCAACGACGAGAATCTCATCCGGCTGCGGAGCCAGCGCGGCGATTTGCGCGAGGGTGCGTTCGATGTCCGCGCGACGATTGTGCGTGGTGATGCAAATGGCGACGCGGAGATTCATGCGGGCTGAAGCCGCATGTTAAGCGAGGGGCGCGCCACGGTGCGAGCGGGCATTCCCCGATAGCCGCCGACGGAAGGAGGCGGGCTGATCTAATCTTCGTATTCCGCGTTTAACGTAGTGAATCGTCGTGGCCGCCTCCTGCCCAGACTGTGTGAAAACTCGGGACTCGGCGGCGGGCAAATGTGGAGCCGACGACTCGTCGGCTGGCAGGATGGGCAGGCGGCGGGATGGTGCGGAGCAGGACGCGCCGCCGAACTCGCGTGCGCGCTCCGATGCGAACGGAACGGGCCGACGAATCGTCGGCCCCACATTGCGTGCCCGCCTCCTGCCGTCGGCGGCTGCGTCAATCTCCCAGAAATGACACGCCCGGCGACTCGACGCGGAGCACTTCGGGCGGCGACTTCGTTTCGATCTCGACGGTGAGCGTGTGCGCGCCCGCCGGGAGATCGACATTCGGGCTCGGCTCGCTGGCGATGGCGAGGGGCTGGCCGTCGAGCCAGGCTTTGCGGATGCCGGTGAGGTTGAGCTTCGCCTTGCCGGCGGTTGCGGCTTGGAACCACGCGGTGAGATGCACGGCGTCGTTCTTCGGCTGGAGCATGGCGAGTTTTTCGGCGAGCAGATCCTTGGTGAGG
>DATHJM010000440.1:0-4359 GCA_035489775.1 Burkholderiales bacterium | reverse complement strand
AGCAGGCCGCGATCCATGGCGGCGACGATCTCGCCGCCCGGCAGCGCGTTGACCGCCGCACCCATGCCCTGGAAGACGTCGATCGAGATGCCGACGGTGCGGAACTTCAATCCCTGGAAGTCCTCGACCTTGGTGACCGGCTTCTTGTACCAGCCGAGCGGCTGCGTCGGCATCGGCCCGTAGGGGAACGACACGACGTTGGCGCCGATCGAGGCGTAGAGCTTCTCCAGGAGCTCCTTGCCGCCGCCGTACTTGTGCCAGGAAAGCAGCATGTTGGCATCCATCGCATACGCGGGGCTCGATCCCCAGAGCGCGAGGGCGTTCTGCTTGCCGTAGTGGTAGACGAGCACGCCGTGCCCGCCGTCGAGCGTACCTTTGGACACCGCATCGAGCAGGCCGAAGGCCGGCACAACCGATCCCGCCGGCAACACCTCGATCCTGAGATCGCCGCCGGTCATGTCGTTCACCTTCTTCGCGAAGTCGAGCGCGTACTCGTGGAAGATGTCCTTCGACGGCCAGGTGCTTTGCCAGCGCATGCTGACCGGGCCCTGGGCTTTGACGATCGTCGGGAAGCCCAGCGTCGCAGCGCCAGCGGTCGCCGCGGCAGCGCCCGCCAGGAACTTGCGGCGCGAAGCAGCCTCGGATTTCTTGGATTGTTCCTTGCTCATTAGTTCCTCCTTCGGATATAGGAAATTCATGGGTGGTCGTTCCGGCGCTATTCTTCTTGTTCCCCGGAACCTTCTGCGGTAAACGATTCGCGGGGCCCGTTTGTTCCCCCGCGGGCCCCTGGGGTGTGCACACGCCAAAGCCCGCGAATCGTAGTCCTAGTCCGCCCCGAAATCAAGCCGGATCCCGGGGCGGCCGAGTTACCTCGTCGGTTCGGCAGGCGCCGTCGCTGCGGGGGGATTGATCGGCGCCTTTCCCGCCTTGTGGGGCGGATTGGGATGCCAGCCCATGACGATCAGCAGGGTAAAAAAGCCGGCCACGTAGGCAAGGCTCACGTGCCAGCCATGGAAGAGCCAGCGCCCCACCGACCTCGATTCCGGATACATGCTGGAGAGGGCCACGCCGGCGCTCGATCCGAACCAGATCATCGATCCGCCGAAGCCCACGGCATAAGCGAGGTAGCCCCAGTCGTACCCCCCCTGTTTCAGCGCCAGCGCAGTGAGCGGGATGTTGTCGAATACGGCGGACACGAAACCGAGTCCCAGCGCGGTGTGCCAGGATGCAGCGGGCAGCTTCTCGACCGGCATCATCGTGGCCGACAAGACCAGCGACAAAAGGAAAATACTTCCCTTGAAGCTCTCCGGCAGCACTTCCCAGTCGGGCCTACGCAGGGGCACGCTGAGCAGGAGCGCGATCACCACGGATGCGCCGATGAAGGGGAAATGGTCCGAGACCTCCGGAAACTTCACGTTCATCACGACATTGGTAACGATGGCCGTGACCAGGATGAAAAACACGATCCCCAGCCGGGTCCAGTCGACGTGAATGTGCTGGTGCTCGTGATGCAGAATCGGGGAATGGCGCTGCTGCTGCATCGCCGCCGGTATGCCGCAGACGACGAGCGCGACACTCGCCGCCACGTACGCCTCGAAAACGTCGAGCGGGTCCACGCCGTCGATCCACATCATGGTGGTCGTCGTGTCTCCCACGACGCTGCCCGAGCCGCCGGCGTTCGACGCGGCGACGATGGCCGCGAGATATCCGATGTGAACCTTGGCGCGGAACAGCGTATGCGCCATCGCGCCGCCGATCAGCGCCGCGGCGATGTTGTCGAGAAACGAAGACAGCACGAACACGATGACGAGCAGCGCGAAACATCCCTTCCAGTCGTGCGGCAGGAAGCGCGGCAGCACCGCGGGCAGGTGCGTCTTCTCGAAGTGGCGCGACAGCAGCGCGAAGCCGAGGAGCAGACACAGCAGGTTGGTGAGAATCACCCACTCGTGGTGCAGATGCGCGAGGAGCCCCGGAAAGCCGCCGCCGGTCTTGAATCCCGTAAACGCGAGCTTGTATAACGTGATGATGGCCAGGCCGGCAAGCGCAACCCGCAGGGTGTGGCGGTGAAACAGCGCAACCCCGAGGAGCGTCATTCCGAACAGGATGAAATCGACCGGGATGCCGAGCACGGCGGGAGCGTCGGCGATTCCCGCGGCGTGCGCCGGACACGCGGCAAAAAGCGGCAGCATTGCCGCGACTGTCAGGTCAGGCCTCTTGCACACCGCCGTCAGCCCTTGACGACGACGACGTGGACGCGATACGGCCCGTGCGCGCCGAGAACGATCGTCTGATCGATGTCGGCGGTCCGCGAAGGACCGGAAACGAAGTTGATCGCGCGCGGCAATTGTCCGAACTCGGCGCGCGCAAGGTTCCAGGCGTCTTCCATGTGCGCGACGATGCGGCCTGCGGACAGCACGGCGACGTGCGTCTCGGGCAGCAGGCTCACGGTGGAGGGCGAATCGGGACCGGAGGCGAACACGAGCGTTCCCGTCTCGGCGATCGCGGCGAACGCGCCGGTCACGCCGACGGCGTCGCTGCCGTTCGCCTCGCGCGCCTCGAGCGCGAGCCCCGCGCTTTTCCACTCGAGATCGGCCAGCCGCGGCCAGACGCAGCCGGCGAGCGCCAAGTTGCCCGCCTTCAGGTAGCGCGCGACCGCGGCAGGGACTTCCGCCTTTGCGGCGACCTCCTCGGTCGTGCTCTGCATCGATTCGGCCCGGGCGCGAAAGCGCGCGACGAGATCCGCTTCGACCTTCGGCAAAGTCCCGCGCGGGTGAGCATGCAGGTAGGTTTCGACCGCTTCCAGCTCGGCCTTCGACGGCCCGCTTCCGCCCCGCCCTTGCGCCTTGCGGATGCGGGCGAGGATTCTTTCCCGCGCACCGCTCACTCGAGGGCCTTTACGATGTCCTCGACGACTTTCTTGGCGTCGCCGAATACCATCATGGTCTTTTCCATGTAGAAAAGCGGGTTGTCGAGGCCGGCGTAGCCGGCGGCCATCGAGCGCTTGTTCACCAGCACCGTGCGCGCCTTGTGCGCTTCGATGATGGGCATTCCGTAGATCGGGCTGCCCTTTTCGTGCGCCAGGGGATTCACCACGTCGTTCGCGCCCAGCACGAGCACGACGTCGGTCGTGCCGAGCTCGCCGTTGATGTCCTCCATCTCGAACACCTGCTCGTAAGGCACCTCGGCCTCCGCGAGCAACACGTTCATGTGGCCGGGCATGCGGCCCGCGACCGGGTGGATTGCGTAGCGCACGTTCACGCCCTTGGCGATGAGCTTTTGCGCCATTTCCTTTACCGCGTGCTGGGCGCGCGCGACCGCTAGCCCGTAGCCCGGCACGATGACCACCGTCTCGGCGTTGGCGAGGAGAAACGCTGCATCTTCGGCGGACCCGGAGCGCACCGTTTTGTCGGCGGTGCTGGCGGGCGCCGCGCCCTCGGCCGCGCCGAAGCCTCCCATGATCACCGAGATGAACGAGCGGTTCATCGCCTTGCACATGATGTAGGAGAGTATTGCGCCCGAGGAACCGACCAGGGAGCCCGCGATGATGAGCATGGTGTTGTTGAGCGAGAAGCCGATTCCCGCAGCGGCCCAGCCCGAGTAGCTGTTGAGCATCGAGATCACCACCGGCATGTCGGCGCCGCCTATGGGGATGATGATCAGCACGCCGAGCACGAAGGCGATCGCGAGCATGACGAGGAAAGGCTCCCACGCCTTTCCGGCGCCCAGAAAGAATGCGGCGCCGAAGCCCACCATGACGACGGCGAGCGCCAGGTTCAGCGGGTGCTGAGCGCGGAACACCACGGGAGCGCTGGAGAAAAGGCGGAACTTCTTGCCCAGGCCGGCGAGCTTGCCGAAAGCGATGACGCTGCCCGAGAAAGTGATTGCCCCGATGAAGCTCCCGATGAACAGCTCAAGGCGGTTTCCCCGCGGCATCGGGTCGGGGATTCCGAACGCGGAAGGGTTGTTGACCACGGCGATCGCGATCAGCACCGCCGCCATGCCCACCAGCGAGTGCATCGCCGCGACCAGCTCCGGCATCTGCGTCATCTGCACGCGCCGCGCGACGAACGCCCCGATCATGCCGCCGATCGCCGCGGCGACCAGGATGAATGCGACCTTCTTCGTGATCGCCAGGGTCACGAGCACGGCGATCGCCATGCCGATCACCCCGAGGAGGTTCCCGCGCCGCGCCGACACCGGCGAGGACAGGCCTTTCAGGGCGAGGATGAAAAGTACGCTCGCCGCGAGGTACCAGAGCGCGAGCTGGTTGGCGCTCATGCCTTCTTCTCTTTCTCCGCCTTCGGCGTTTTCCTCTTGAACATCTCGAGCATGCGCTGCGTCACGAGGAAGCCGCCGAAG
>DATHJM010000439.1:0-2014 GCA_035489775.1 Burkholderiales bacterium | reverse complement strand
CCACCGACGTCGTCGCCAAATCGCCGCCCGACGGCTACAACCTCGTGATGGGGCATATCGGGCCCATGGTCAGCGCGGTGACGCTCTACGCGCAGAACCTGCCCTACGATCCGGTCCGGGACTTCGAGCCGGTGACGATGGTGGCGCAGGGCGTGGTGGTGCTCGTAACCCATCCCGCGGTGCCCGTTTCGACCGCGCAGGAGTTCGTCGCCTACGCCAGGCAGAAGGGCGACCTCGCGTACGGCTCGGCCGGCAACGGCTCGACCAGCCATCTCGCGGGCGAGCTCCTGAAGAAAGTCACCGGGATCCCGCTGCAGCACATCCCCTACAAGAGCGCCGGCAACGCGCTTACCGCCGTTCTCGCCGGCGAGGTGCCGGTATCCTTCCTTTCGCCCCTCACTGCGCACGGTCAACTGAAAGCGGGGAAAGTTAAGGCGCTGGCGGTGTCCTCTTCCACGCGCTTCGCGGGCGCGCCTGAAATCCCGAGCGCCGTCGAAGCCGGCATCCCGGGGATGGAGGTGAAGCTGTGGTTCGGGCTGTTCGCGCCTGCGAAAACTCCGCGCGCGATCGTCGCCAGGTTGAACCGCGAGATCGGCGACATCCTGCGCTCGCCCGAGACTCAGGAAACGTTTCTGAAGCAGGGCGTGGCGGCCGCGCCCGGCTCACCCGAAGAGCTCGGCGACTGGGTCAGAGCCGAGCTCGCGAAATGGACGCCCATCATCCAGGCGACCGGCATCAAGGCCGATTGAACGGAAGGAGACCGAAATGAAAGCACGCGCAGCATCCCTTGCAGCAATCCTCGCTTTCGCAGCGGCGAACGCCGCATCCGCCGCGGACAAGCTCTACACCGCGTACAACATCTGGTTCGAACAGCCGACGAAGGTCTACTCGACCAACTACCAGAGGGGCAACATCCTGCCCGCGGGGAGCGAAGTGAAGGACGTCAGCCGCTCCTCGAAAAACCTCGAGTTCACGGACCCGAACCTGGGCATGAAGTTCGCGGTCGAGTTCGTCGCAAAGCATCATCCCGGCATGACAAGGGACCAGTGGATCGACCGCTTCCTTACGCCCAGGGATTTCGCGGCGCTCAGCAGCGGCCTGACCGGCTCCGAGATCAAGTCCGTCAAGGCCGGGCAGGTGCAGGCCGGCATGTCCAAGAAAGCGGTCCTGCTCGCCGCCGGCTATCCTCCCGAGGTCGCCACCGCATCGACCAAGCTCGACGCCTGGAAGTACTGGCGGCATCGCTTCGGAAGCTACCTCGTGCATTTCGACAACGGGAAAGTGTCGAAGAGCGAGCAGTGAAGAGATGAAATACCGCAAGCTCGGCAAGAACGGCCCGGCGGTTTCCGCGATCGGCCTCGGCGCGGGCAGCGCCACCACGAATTTCGGCGAGCGCGACGACGAGGTGCAGATCGACACCGTGCACCGCGCGATGGATCTCGGCGTCACGCTCTTCGACACCGCCGACCGCTACATGAAGGGCCGGCACGAGCGCATGCTCGGCCGCGCGCTGAAAGGCCGGCGCGACAAGGCCGTCGTGTGCTCCAAGTTCGGCAACATCGACAATCCGGACGGCACCAAGGCCTACAACGGCAAGCCCGAGTACGTGCGCTCGGCCTGCGACGCGAGCCTGAAGCAGCTCGGCATCTCGACCATCGACCTCTACTACCTGCACCGCATCGACCCGGACGTGCCGATCGAGGAGACGGTGGGCGCGATGGCGGGTCTCGTCAAGGCGGGCAAGGTGCGCTGGCTGGGCCTCTCCGAAGCCGGACCGGATTCGCTCAGGCGCGCCTCGAAGATCCACCCGATCACCGCGCTGCAGACCGAGTATTCGCTGTGGGCGCGCGACGTCGAGGACAAGATCATTCCGGCGTGCCGCGAGCTCGGCATCGGCTTCGTCGCGTACTCGCCGCTCGGGCGCGGCCTTCTCACCGGCAACATCAGGAAAATCGAGGACATCGCGGCGCACGACATCCGGCGCAAGCAGCCGCGCTTCAGGCCCGGAAATTTC
>DATHJM010000438.1:0-8494 GCA_035489775.1 Burkholderiales bacterium | reverse complement strand
GTTCTGGGCGAGCTTCTCGAGCTCCCGCACGTGGGTCTCGGGAGCGACGATCCAGCCCAGCCTCCAGCCCGTCATGTTGAAGTACTTGGAAAAGCTGTTGACGACGAACACGTCATCGGCCAGCCCGAGCACAGTGGACGCCTCGCCGTCGTAGACCAGTCCCTGATAGATCTCGTCCATCACTACGAACCCGCCCGCCTGCCGCACTGAGGCGATGATTGCACGCAGCTCCTCGCGCGGGATCATGGTGCCGGTCGGGTTGGAAGGTGAAGCGAGCAGCACGCCGCGCGTTGCCCGGTTCCAGTGCGAGCGAATATCGGCATCGGCAAGCTGGTAGTGCTGGTTCTCATCGACGGGAATCGCTCGGGGACGGCCTTCGAACATGCGAACGAAGTGCCGGTTGCAGGGGTAGCAGGGGTCGGGCATCAGCACCTCGTTGCCGGGGTCGACCAAGGCACCGAGCGTGAGCAGAAAGGCACCCGATGCCCCGGCGGTGACAACGATCCGCGAAGAAGGCACCGTCACGCCGAGCCGTTCACGATAGTACTCGGAAATGGCCTGACGCAGCTCTGGAATGCCGAGCGAAGCCGTGTAACCCAGACGGCGCTCTTGGATCGCCTCGATCGCCGCTTGTGCAACCAGAGGCGGCGCCCCGAAGTCCGGCTGGCCGATTTCCATATGGACGATGTGCCGTCCCGCAGCTTCCAGCTCGTGGGCGCGGTTCTGCACGTCCATCACATGGAAGGCATCGATATCGGCCATGCGGGCCGCGAGGATCAAATTCGCGTTTGGCATCGGCGCATTATGCCGGAGCGCGCCCCAAGTTGAACGCGGAGCATTGGCGGGGATGCGGGGCGCCGCGGCCAAATTCGGCTATCATGCGGCCGGGCAATACGAGAACTTCAAGTCGCGAATTTCCCATGGATGAAATCCTGCGCAGGAGCGCCCTGGAGTATCACCTCCGGCAACCGCCGGGAAAGATCTCGGTCACTCCGACCAAGGGATTGCTGAACCAGCGCGATCTCGCGCTTGCGTACACGCCCGGCGTGGCGGCCGCGTGCGAGGAGATCGTGCGCGACCCCGCGGAGGCGCGCAAGCTGACTGCGCGCGGAAACCTTATCGGTGTCGTGACAAATGGGACCGCCGTGCTGGGGTTGGGGGCAATCGGGCCGCTCGCATCCAAGCCGGTGATGGAAGGCAAGTCGGTGCTCTTCAAGAAATTCGCCGGGATCGATTGTTTCGATATCGAAGTGAACGAGCGCGATCCGGACAAGCTCGTCGACATCATCGCGGCGCTGGAACCGACGTTCGGAGGAATCAACCTCGAGGATATCAAAGCCCCGGAATGCTTCCACATCGAAAGGAAGCTGCGCGAACGCATGCAGATTCCGGTTTTCCACGACGACCAGCACGGCACCGCCATCATAGTAGGCGCCGCAGTGTTGAACGGATTGCGCGTCGTGGGCAAGGACATGGCAAAGGCGAAGCTCGTCTGCTCGGGCGCGGGTGCCGCTGCACTTGCTTGTCTCGATCTGCTGGTGAGCCTGGGGCTGAAGCCGGACAACATATGGGTGTCCGACATCAAGGGAGTCGTGTACCAGGGCCGAAAAGAGGAAATGGACCCGAACAAGGCCCGCTACGCCCGCAAGACGCCGGCGCGAACGCTCTCCGAAATCATGCCTGGCGCAGACATCTTTCTCGGCCTTTCGGCCGGCGGGGTTCTCAAGGCGGAGATGGTGGCGCAAATGGCCGACAAGCCGCTGATCCTTGCGCTTGCCAACCCTGAGCCGGAGATCCTCCCCGATGTCGCGAAGAGCGTGCGCCCCGACGCGGTCATGGCGACGGGGCGATCGGATTTTCCGAATCAGGTGAACAACGTCTTGTGCTTTCCGTTCATCTTTCGCGGCGCGCTCGACGTCGGAGCGACCGCCATCAATGAGCCCATGAAGCTCGCAGCGGTCCGCGCAATTGCCGATCTTGCGATGGCGGAGCAGTCGGAGATCGTGGCCGCCGCCTACGGCGAGCAAATCCCGAAGTTCGGACCCGAGTACCTGATCCCGAGGCCGTTCGACCCGCGCCTGATCGTAAAAATCGCGCCGGCGGTTGCGAGGGCCGCCATGGACTCCGGCGTAGCCACGCGTCCGATCGTCGATTTCGACGCTTACAACAACCAGCTGCTGCAGTTCGTCTATCACTCGGGCCTCATCATGAAGCCGATCTTCAACGCGGCGAAGGAAGGTCCGCGGCGCCGGATCGTGTTTGCCGAGGGCGAGGACGAGCGCATGCTGCGCGCGGCTCAGGTGGTGGTGGACGAGGGCCTCGCCAAGCTGATCCTGGTGGGAAGACCCTCCGTGGTCGAGCGGCGGATCGAACGCCATGGCTTGCGCATACGGCCGGGGACCGATTTCGAGCTCGTCAACCCCGAATCCGATCCCCGCTACCGGGATTACTGGACCGAGTACCACTGCCTCACCGAAAGGCGAGGGGTTTCGCAGCAATACGCGCAGATGGAAATGCGCCGCCGCCATACGCTGATCGGCGCTATGATGATCCACCGCGGCGAGGCCGAGGGAATGATCTGCGGCACCTTCGGTACGTACGGATTGCATCTGCAGTACATCGACCAGGTCATCGGTCTGAGGCCCGGCGCGAGGCATTTCTATGCGATGAACGCGCTCATGCTGCCCAAGCGCACGGTCTTCATCTGCGACACCTACGTCAATCTCGACCCTACCGCCGAGCAGCTCGCTGAAATGACGGCGCTCGCCGCGGACGAGATCCGCCGCTTCGGCCTGGTCCCCAGGGCGGCCCTGCTTTCGCACTCGAGTTTTGGCACGAGCGATGCGCCGTCCGCGCAGAAGATGCGCAAGGCGCTGGAGCTGATCCGTTCGCTCTCTCCGGAAATCGAAATCGAAGGCGAGATGCACGGCGACGCGGCCCTCAACGCCGAGCTGCGGCTTGCAATTTTCCCCCGCTCGCGCTTGAAAGAGGAGGCGAACCTTCTGATCATGCCGACTCTGGACGCCGCCAATATCGCTTTCAATCTGCTGAAGACCGCCGCTGGCGACGGCATCACCATAGGGCCGATCCTGCTCGGCGCGGCGCGCCCGGTGCATATCCTCACTTCTTCGGCGACGGTCAGGCGCATCGTCAACATGACCGCATTCACCGTGGTGGACGCCAACGCCTACGGCGAGGAAACGCAGTCCCGGACACGCCGAAGCTGAAGACTCCATCTGGTTGCCGCCGACTTCCGAACGAGCCCCGCGCATGGCATTGATTCCCGAATCCATCAAGTCCAAGGCAGGACTCGTCCTGACCGGAGGCGGAGCCCGGGCGGCGTATCAGGTCGGCGTGTTGAAAGCGGTGAGGGAACTGCTGCCGCTGCCCGAGAAGAATCCGTTTCCGATCCTGTGCGGCACTTCGGCGGGCGCGATCAACGCCGCGACGCTCGCGGTGTTCGCAGACAATTTCGATGCTGCGGTCGGGCGGCTTCTGGAGGTCTGGGAGAACTTTCACGTTCATCACGTCTACCGTTCCGATCCGCTCGGGATCGCCCGCGTGGGGCTTCGCTGGCTCGCCGCGATAACGCTGCTGTCGCGCACCAGCCCGGTCTCGCTGCTCGACAACGGCCCGCTCGCGGACATGCTGTCGCGCAGCCTCGACTTCGGTCGCATCCAGGAGAACATCGACAACGGCTGCCTGTACGCGGTGTCGATCACCTGCTCCGGGTACTCTTCCGGGCAGAGCGTCTCCTTCTATCAGGGAGGGCCCGACACCGAAGCGTGGGAGCGCACCCAGCGCGTCGGCGCCGCGATGCCGACCCGGGTCGAGCATCTTATGGCTTCGTCGGCGCTGCCTTTCATATTTCCCGCGGTGAAAATCAACCGCGAATACTTCGGCGACGGGTCGATGCGCCAGATCGCGCCGATCAGCCCCGCCCTGCACCTGGGTGCCGACCGGGTGCTGGTGGTGGGCAGCAGCCGGCCGGGCGCGAACTCCGAGCCCCCTCGGGTCCGCGGAAATCTCTATCCTTCCTTGGCGCAGATCGCAGGCCACGCCCTGAACAGCATTTTCCTGGACAGCCTCAACGCCGATATCGAGCTCGTGCAGAGAATAAACCGCACCATCAGCCTCATTGCTCCCGAGAAGCTGCGGGAGGCGGGGCTGCCGCTGCGGCCGATCAAGGTGCTGGTGATCTCGCCCAGCCAGCCCATCGAGCGCATGGTTGTCCGCCACGTGCACGAGCTGCCATGGACGGTGCGCTTCCTCCTGCGGGGCATCGGCGCAATGAACCGCAACGGATCGAACCTCGCGAGCTATCTGCTCTTCGAGAAGGGGTACTGCCGGGCGCTGATTGATCTGGGCTATCAGGACACCATGGCGCGCCGCGCCGAGGTGCTGGAGTTTTTGGGTCCCCAACAATAAACTTGAGGCTGCTCTCACCGCCCCACGCTCATGAACCAGCCTCCCGATCCGTTCGAATTCCTGAAGAGCCTTTGGGGCCCGATGGGCTTGCCGCTGGCGGGGGTGGTGGCCCCGACGATCATCCCGGATGAGGTCGAAAGGCGTATCGCGGAGCTGAAATCGGTGGAGAACTGGCTCAACATGAACCTCAGCGTTCTGCACACGACCATTCAAGGCCTGGAAATGCAGAAAGCCGCCCTTGCCGCGATGCAGGCCGCAGCGGCAAGCGTGCCTCCGCGCGGTTCAGAACCGGCCGGCGATCGCGAAGATCCTCCGAAAAAATAATCCCTGCGCCCGATGGGCGCGCGAGATCCCCGACGAACACCGTTGACTCAAGGAGAAGCAATGCCCAAAGCGATTCGAATCCACCAACAAGGCGGGCCCGAAGTTCTGAAATGGGAAGACGTCCAGGTCGGCGACCCCGGACCCGGCGAGGTGCGCGTGCGCCACAAGGCTTGCGGACTCAATTTTCTCGACGTTTATCAGCGCTCCGGGCTGTACAAGATCGCCCTTCCGTCGGGAATGGGCAACGAAGGGTCAGGCGTGGTGGAGGCCGCAGGGGCGGGAGTCACGCAGGTCAAAGCGGGCGATCGCGTTGCGTATGCGGGTGGCGCTCCCGGCGCCTATTCCGAGGTGCGCACCATGCCCGCCGACCGCCTGGTCGTCCTGCCGGAGGGTATTTCCTTCGAAGCCGCAGCGGCGATGATGTTGAAAGGCATGACTGCCCAGTATCTGCTGAGGCGCACCTACAAGGTTCAGTCCGGCGAGACCATCCTGTTCCACGCGACCGCGGGCGGAGTCGGACTGATTGCGTGCCAGTGGTTGAAGGCGCTCGGCGCAACGGTGATCGGCACGGCCGGTTCGGAGGAGAAATGCGCGCTCGCCAAGGCGCACGGCGCCGACCATTGCATCAACTACCGCAAGGAGAATTTTGTCGAGCGCGTCAAGGCGCTCACCGGCGGCAAGGGCGTGCCGGTGGTGTACGACTCGGTCGGAAAAGACACCTTCACGGGATCGCTCGACTGCCTGCAGCCGCGTGGGTTGATGGTGAGCTTCGGAAACTCCTCGGGGGCGGTACCCCCATTCGAACTTGCGGTGCTTGCACAAAAGGGATCGCTTTACGTCACGCGCCCGACGCTGGTGACCCATACATCCAAGCGCGACGACTTGGTCGCTACGGCCAAGGACCTGTTCGATGTCGTCCTCTCGGGGAAAGTCAAAATCGGGGTGAACCATCGGTATGCGCTCAAGGATGCCGCTCAGGCCCAGCGCGATCTCGAAGCGCGCAAGACGACCGGATCGACGATCCTGATCCCGTAGCGGATCCCCAGATGGGCGAGTTCGCGAGTTTGTCGGTCCCCGGTCTTTTCCCCGAAATCGAGCCGCGTGCCAGCGGCATGCTGCGGCTCGATTCCGTGCACTCGATGTACTGGGAGGAGAGCGGTGATCCTGACGGGATCCCCGCGGTTTTCCTGCATGGGGGCCCGGGCGCAGGGAGCACGCCTAAGCACCGGCGATTTTTCGATCCCGGCGCCTATCGCATCATCGTGTACGACCAGCGCGGCGCGGGGCGCTCCACCCCTCTCGGGGAGTTGCGCGACAACACCACGTCGCATCTGGTTGCCGATCTGGACACTTTGCGCGCGCATCTGCGCGTGGACCGCTGGGTCGTGTTCGGGGGCTCCTGGGGCAGCACGCTGGCGATCGCCTACGCGGAGGCGCACCCGGAGCGCTGTCTCGCGCTGATTCTGCGCGGAATCTTCCTTTGCCGCAGAAGCGAGATCGAGTGGTTTCTCTACGGGCTGCGCGCAGTCTTTCCGGAGCCCTGGGAGAAATTCGCGGGCTTCCTCCCCCTCGAGGAGCGCGGCGATCTGCTGCGTCATTACCACCGTCGATTGATCGACCCCGATCCCGCGGTCCACATGCCGGCTGCGCGCTCCTGGAGTACCTACGAGGGATCCTGCTCGACTCTGCTCCCCAGTTTGGAGACCGTGGCGTATTTTGCAGGCGATGTCGTTGCGCTGGGTCTCGCGCGGATCGAAGCGCACTATTTCATGAACGATATTTTTCTGGGCGAAAACGCCCTGCTCAATCACGCGCACCGGCTCCGCGACATCCCGGGAGCGATAGTCCAGGGGCGCTATGACATGGTTTGCCCGCTCGTGTCCGCGCACGAACTGCATCGGGCCTGGCCCCAGGCCGAGTACCGGATCGTGCCTGATGCCGGGCATTCCGCGTGGGAGCCGGGGATTCTCGGTGCTCTGGTCGAGGCCACCGAGCGCTTCAAGCGCACGCGCTCGTTCGCCCGCTGAGACGGGAGAGGGCAAATAAAAACGCCGCGGCAAGCCGCGGCGTTTTCATTTTTCCGGAGTGCAGGTCAAATACCCAGGATCTTCATCGCCTTCGCCAGCGTGTCGACCGATTCCTGGTGCTTGCCGGCCTTGTGCAAGGTTTCACCGTCGGCGCGGAACTTCTTGACGTCGGCCGCCTGCTGCGCCGACAGCTTCGGGTTCTTTGCCAGCGCGGCGTCGATCTTCTTCATGTCCGCGGGACAGTGAAAGGCCAAAGCGGAGGCGCTCGCAAGCATGAGCGCGCCGAACAATGCTGCAAAACGAATCTTCATGGGTTCTCCTTGAAAAGGTCCTGAATTCGCGTGCCGGCAAATCCATTCCGGCGGCCGATAGAATAGCGCCGGCCGCGGTCGAATGCAATTCCGTTCCCTGCCGTGATCGCGGCACCGCTGCCGCGTAGAATAGGGGCCGGAAATTTGCGTCTCGTCAAATGAATTCACCCGTCTCCGCGCCTGACGAACTCTGGCTGCGCTCGCGTTTTGCCGAGCCCCGAACGGTCAAGCCGGTGACTTCGGGGGACGGCCACCTTTGGCGCAGCGATCGGGAAATCCGGCCCGCCGCGGTGCTCGTGCCGGTGGTGAGACGCGAGGGCGGGCTCACGGTTCTGTTTACGCGGCGTACCGCGCACCTCAACGACCATGCCGGACAGATCAGTTTTCCCGGTGGCCGCAGCGAGCCCGGAGACGCGTGCGCCGCGCAGACTGCCCTGAGGGAGGCCGCAGAGGAGATCGGCCTTGCAGCAGCGCGGGTGGAAGTGCTCGGAGAACTGCACCAGTATGTTACGGTGACCGGCTACCGGGTAACCCCGGTGGTCGGCCTCGTGACCCCGCCGCTCGAGCTGCGGCCCGACGATTTCGAGGTGGACGAAGTGTTCGAGGTGCCCCTCGAGTTCCTGCTCGATCCCGCGAACCACCAGCGCAACAGCGTCGTACACGAAGGCCGCGAGCGCCGTTACTACGCCATACCGTATCGGCAGTACTACATCTGGGGAGCCACGGCCGGGATGCTCATGAACCTGTATTCCTTCCTGAAGGGCTGATTGCCCTGGGCATCACGAATCGAAGCCATGAGTCTCCTTTCCCTCGTCGCGGCGCTGCTCCTCGAGCAATGGCGTCCGCTTGCCGACCGCCGCTATTTATACGCACTCCTGGCGCGTTATGCGACTTTCCTCGAAGGGCTTTTCAATGCAGGCGAAACCCGGCAAGGCGCCATCGCCTGGGCGATTGCGGTGTTGCCTGCAGTGTTCGGGGCCTGGCTCGTCTACATGGCCGCGTACGGCGCAAGCCCGCTCCTCGCGCTCCTGCTCAATGTCGCGGCGCTCTATCTCACGATGGGATTTCGCCAGCGCAGTCACTATTTCACCGGCATTCATCTCGCGCTCAAGGACGACGATGTCGAAAAGGCGCGCGACATCCTCTCGGACTGGCGCAAGGCGAGCTGCACCGGTCTGGACCGCGAGGCGATTACGCGCCTGGCGATCGAAGAAGCTCTGCGCGCATCGCACCGCTATGTCTTCGGGGTGGTTTTCTGGTTCGTGCTACTGCCGGGGCCGACGGGGGCGATTCTGTATCGACTTTCGATGTTCCTCAACGACCGCTGGGGCGAAAGGACCTCGCCGGAGCTGGAGCGCTTCAGCCGTTTTGCGCGCCGTGCGTTCGCCGCGCTCGACTGGCTGC
>DATHJM010000437.1:0-11829 GCA_035489775.1 Burkholderiales bacterium | reverse complement strand
TGCAGGGAAAAGTGGAAGCGTATCCGCGTCCGCGTCCGCGCAAGCCCGTGCCGCTCAAAGAAACCGCGATGTTGCTGCTTCTGCGCGAAGGTGAAGTGCTGCTGGAGAAGCGTCCCCCGGCTGGAATATGGGGCGGGCTATGGTGTCTCCCGGAAATTCCCACGGGTGCCGATCCGGGCGATTACTGCAGGCGTCGATTGGGCGCAAGGCTCGCCAGCGCAAAGCGCCTGCCGCTTTTGCGGCATGGTTTCACCCATTTCGCATTGAATATCACGCCGGTCGTCTGCCAGGTGGCGTCCGCATCGTCACGCGCCTCGGAGCCGGGGCAGGTCTGGCTTCCTCTGGAGGAAGCGGCCCGGGCGGCGGTGCCCGCGCCCGTGAGGAAGCTGCTCAATTCTCTGCAGGCGGATTAGTGGTGGCGAGACCGCGGCTTTCGAGAAATCGCTGCAGGATGGAAAGGCGCGCGAGACTGTCGGTCAGCTCGAGGAGCTTCTGCTTGGCGAGGAGTGGCACCGGGAGGATTTCAGTCAGGCGGTAGCCTACCCACGCGGCGTCGTCGAAGGCGTGCGGTTCGGCGAAAATGTGCCTGCCCTGGTCGACGACGACCATTGCCAGCAGCCGTGCGCAATCGACGAACTCCTCGGGAACCGCGACGCTTGCTTCGGGAGCGATCAGCTCCACGTCGGCCGAGATCAGACCCTGGGTGCTGGTTTGACGCTCGAGGATGCGGAACCGCTGGCTGCCGTGGGTCTTGAGGTTGAGGATTCCCTGTTGCTGCATGTCGCATTCCTGGATCTTCGCAAGACACCCGAATCCTTCGGGCACGGCGGGCGCGCCGACCTCGGCCCCCTTGTTGATGAGGCATACCCCGAACGGCTCATTGCGCTTGAGGCATTCGCGCGTCATGTCCATGTAGCGCGCTTCGAACACCCGCAGGGGAAGAAGGCCTCCCGGAAAGAGCACCGTGTTGAGCGGGAAAATCGGGACGCGCAGCGATTCCAAGAGCGAGTTCGGCCTAGCGCTCTTCGCCCCAGCGGGGCATCAAATCGTGCTTGACCTCGAGGTGATCGAGGATTCGTGCGACGATGAAATCGACCAGGTCCTCGACGCGCTTGGGGCGGTGATAGAAACCGGGATTGGCCGGAAGGATGACCGCGCCCGCGCGCGCGAGCTTGAGCATGTTCTCCAGGTGCAGGGCCGAAAACGGCGTCTCGCGCGGGACGAGAATCAGTTTGCGGCCTTCCTTCAACATGACGTCGGCTGCGCGCTCGATGAGATTATCGGAGAGACCCGCGGCGACCGCGGCGAGCGTGCCCACGGTGCAGGGGCAGATGACCATGGCGTCGGCGGGATTCGAGCCGGAGGCGACCGGCGCGAACCAGTCCTCGCGGCCAAACACGCGCAATTGGCCGCGCTTTGCCGAATAGCGCTCGCCAAACATGCGCTCGGCGTCGGAGGCGCGCGGCGGCAATGCGATCCCCAGCTCCTGCTTGGCAACCACGTGGGCGGCCTGGGAATAGAGGAGGTAGACCCGGGCATTGGCACGAATCAAGGTTTCGACCAGCCTCAGGCCGTATGGCATTCCGGAAGCGCCGGTCAGCGCGACGGTGACTGTCGGATTCATGCTGCGGGGACGAGGTGCCGATGACGAACCAACACCGGCGTATGGCTGCGAAAATGAGCGCCGAGCCGCTCGACGAGGTAAACCGAGCGGTGCCGTCCGCCGGTGCAGCCGACAGCGACCGTGAGCGAGCTGCGGTTGTCCTGCCCGTATGCGGGCAGCCAGGTCTCGACGAACCGTCGGATGTCCCCCAGCATCGTGGCGACCTTCGGCTCCCTTTCGAGGAACGCGACCACCTCCGCGTCAAGACCGGTGAGGGGCCGCAGCCGCGGATCGTAATGCGGATTGGGCAGACAGCGCACGTCGAATACCAGGTCCGCGTCCAGGGGAACGCCCTGCTTGTAGCTGAAAGACTCGAACAGGAGCATCGTGGTTTCAGTGCCGATGTCCAGCCATTCCTTGATCCAGTTGCGCAGCATGTTCGGCAGCAAGTCGGTCGTGTCGAGGCGGTAGCCGATTTCGCCCACCGGCGCGAGGACCTCGCGCTCGCGCGTAAGCGCCTCCTCGAGCGTTCGCGTGCCGGTCGCCAGCGGATGGCGCCTGCGCGTTTCGGAGAAACGCCTGATCAGCGTATCGTTTTTCGCATCGAGGAAAAGCAGGCGCAGGTCCACGCCCTGACCTTTCAGCGCCGCCACGTATTCCGGGACGAGCTCGAGCGAATCGCCGGTGCGGGCGTCGATGCTCATCGCGACGTGGTCATGGCCGGCGCGGCGGAGCAGTTCCGCCGATTGCTGGAGCAGTTGCCCCGGGAGATTGTCGATGCAGTAGTAACCGCTGTCCTCAAGCGCATTGAGGGCGATGCTCTTGCCGGAACCCGAGAGGCCGCTGATGAGCACGAGCTGCATTTCGACACCATAGCGGATTGACGGGTGCTGCGCAAAAGCCAGCTCGTCCTCGGAGGCCAAAGCCGCCCCGCGCGTTGAGCCGCCGCCAGGTCGGCTCCAACGCGCGAAGATTGAAGCGGCGAGCTCGCTCGTCCGCTTCAATCTTTCTTCATCTCCGCCTGCTGCCTCTGCATGAACTCGGCCGTCGAGTGAATGCCGCGAAGCTGCAGGATGTAGTTGCGCACCGCGGCCTCGAGCAGCACCGCGAGGTTGCGGCCTGCCGCGACCGGAATGACGACTTTCCGGACGGTCACCCCCAGGATATCCTCCGACTGTTCGTTCAGTGGGAGTCGCTCCGACTCGTTCGTCCCCGGGCGATCGAGATGCACGATCAGCCGCAAGTTCATCTTCGGACGCACCGCGGTCTCGCCGAATATCGTGCGGATGTTGAGCACGCCCAGGCCACGCACTTCCAGAAAATCCTTCAATACCGGCGGGCAGCGGCATTCGAGCGTGGACGCTGCAATGCGCGAGACCTCGACGACATCATCCGCAACGAGGCCGTGGCCGCGGCTGATCAGTTCCAGCGCGAGCTCGCTTTTCCCGGCGCCTGAGTCACCCGTGATGAGTACCCCGAGTCCGAGCACGTCCATGCATACTCCATGGCACTGCGTGGTCTCCGCGAGCGCCTTGCCGAGATAGCGACGCAGCCGGTCGATGACCTGCGCGCCGGGCATGTCGGTGGCGAACACCGCCGTGCCCGAGGCCTCGGCCGCCTTCAGCATGCGCACATCGGCGGGCGCTCCGTCGGCGACAACGATGGCCACCGGATGGACCGCGAACAGGTTGCCGAGCATCTGGAAAAGCTCGGCCTCCCCGAACGCGGCGAGGTGGGCTATCTCGTGGTTGCCGAGGACCTGGATGCGGTTGGGATGGATGAGATTGAGGTGGCCTACGAGTGCAGCGACGCCGGTAACGTCGCGCCAAAGCTTGGTCGCGCCGCCCGCCTTTCCGCCGATCCAGGCGAACCCTAGCTTGTCGCGATTGTCGTCATACAGCTGCGCGACGCTGATCTGCAACATGAGGCTGCCAGGCGGTGATGTGCTGATGAAGCGTGCCCGCGTCCGTGTCGGTCGAGAGCTTCTCGCGCAGCTCACGGTCGCTGAGCATCTGCGCGAGCTCGGACAGGACGCGCAGGTGTTGCTCGGTCGCCTGTTCCGGCACCAACAGCAGGAACACCAGACTGACGGGCTTGCCGTCGGGCGCGTCGAACGGAACCGGTTGTGCCAGGCGCACAAAAGCCCCGACCGCTTCCTTCAGGCCCTTGATCCTGCCGTGCGGAATGGCGACTCCCTGGCCCAGCCCCGTCGAGCCGAGACGCTCTCGGGCAAACAGGCTGTCGAACACCAGACTCCTCGCCACGCCCTGGTTGTTCTCGAAGAGCAGCCCGGCCTGCTCGAACATGCGTTTCTTGCTCGTCACATCCAGGTCCAGAAGGATGTTCGAAGGGGGCAACAGCTTGGCGATTAGATTCATCGAGACCCTGAAAGTCGGCCAGTTCAGACCTTCGTGCACGCAGAAACCGTGCCCGCGGGCCGGAAAGGCGTGGAATTCTACACTATCGGCCCCCGTTGAAAGCACTACCGCGTGAAAACGTCAATCCGAGGGGGAATGGTGCTTGAGCGGATCGTGCGGATGCGCATGCAGACGGTCTTTGTATTTGATGATCTGGCGATCGAGCTTGTCCGCCGCGGCGTCGATCGCGGCGTACAGATCCGGGTCGTCGCTTTTGACGACGATGTCCTTTCCTGCGATGTGACAGCTGACTTCCGCCTTTTTTGAGAGATGGTCCACGGTGAGGATCACGCTGACATCGATGACGTGATCGAAGTGCCGCCGGATCCTGGAAAGTTTTTCCTCCACGTGACTGCGGATCGACGGCGTGACCGCCATGTGATGCCCGCTGATGATGAGGTTCACGCGAGGCGGCCTTCAGGTCAAAGAGACTTTCTCATGCTCACCGAAGGAATCTGCAGCGACTCCCGGTACTTGGCGATGGTGCGACGTGCGACCACGATGCCCTGCTGGCTGAGGATCTCGGAGATCTTGCTGTCCGAAAGAGGTTTTCGGGCATCCTCCGCAGCAACCAGCTGCTTGAGCAACGCCCGGATGGCGGTGGCCGAGCACGCGCCCCCGGTCTCGGTGGCGACATGACTCCCGAAGAAGTACTTGAGCTCGAAAATGCCCCGCGGCGTGAACATGAACTTCTGAGTCGTAACGCGCGACACCGTCGATTCATGCAGGCCGAGCGTGTTCGCGATTTCGCGCAGCACCAGCGGCCGCATCCCGACCTCGCCGTGCTCGAAAAAATGGCGCTGACGGTCGACGATCGCCTGCGATACGCGCAGGATCGTCTCGAATCGCTGCTGCACGTTCTTGATCAGCCAGCGCGCCTCCTGCAGTTGATGCGAGAGCTGGCTGCCCGAATGACTCCGGTTGCCCTGCAGGATATCCGCATACATGCGGTTGATGCGAAGCTTCGGCATCGCGTCGGGATTGAGGTTCGCCACCCAGACATTCTTTATTTTCTTCACCACGACGTCGGGCACGATGTAGCGCGTCTCGTTGGTTGAGAACGCGGCGCCGGGACGCGGGTTGAGGCTCTGGATCAGTCGCTGCGCCTGGCGCAGCTCGTCGTCTCCGCATTGCAGAGCTCTTTTGAGCCTCGCAAAGTCGCGGGCCGCGAGGAGCTCGAGGTGCTCGTGCGCGATAGCGAGGGCCGAGGCGCGGCTGGGCGTCGATTCGGGCAAGGCAAGCAACTGCAGCTCGAGACATTCCGCGCAACTGCGGGCACCCACACCCGTGGGGTCGAAATTCTGCAGGTGCCTGAGAGCGATCTGCAGTTCCTCGGACTCGATCTGCAACTCCTCCGGCACGAGCTGGGCGAGCTCCTCCATGGACTGCGTTAGATAGCCGCCTTCGTCCAGCGCTTCGATCAGGAACGCCACCAGGTTGCGGTCGCGCGGTTCGAGCTGGGTCAGTGTGAGTTGCCGGTGCAAATACTCGCGCAGATTGGGAGATTCGGCGGCAACCTGGAAAAAATCGCTGTCGTCGGTGTCCTCGCGCGTTCCCGGGCTCTGACCGCCTTCGCCCCCCCAATCCGTGTCCGCGGAGAAAATGTCGGTCTGCGACGGGCTCTCCGTGCTCGCCTCCTCCGCGGGCGCCTGAAGTGCGGTAGCCTCCTCGCCATTCATGTGCGCAGGGGGCGCTGGAATCTCGCTATCGGTGTCTTCGCGCTCGAGCAGCGGATTTTCAGCCAGAAATTTCTCGAGCTCCTGATTCAGCTCCATCGTCGAGAGTTGCAGCAGGCGTATCGATTGCTGCAGTTGCGGCGTCAGCGTCAGGTGTTGCGAAAGCTTGAGCTGTAGGGTCTGCTTCATCGAGATTGGGCGCGAGGACCTCTCCAGGAGGATCGTAGTTCAGACGAGCCAAAATGGGAACGGGGGGTGTATCGCGGGATGCGCTGCCCCTACAACCTGAAATTTTCGCCGAGATAGACGCGTCTTACGTTTTCATTATAGACGATCTCGTCTGGCTTTCCGAAGGCGAGCACCAGTCCGTCGTTGATGATGTAGGCGTGGTCGCAAATCCCCAGCGTTTCCCGCACGTTATGGTCCGTGATCAGGATGCCGATGCCGCGCTCCTTGAGAAAGCGGATGATTTTCTGAATGTCGAGCACCGCGATCGGGTCGACGCCCGCGAAGGGTTCATCGAGCAGTATGAAACTCGGACGCGTCGCAAGCGCCCGGGCGATCTCGACGCGGCGGCGCTCGCCCCCTGACAGGGACAGCGCGGTAGATTGTCGCAGATGCGCGATGTTGAGATCGCGCAGCAGCCCGGAAAGGCGGGACTCGATCTCCTCCTCGGGAAGTTCCTGCAGTTCCAGCACTGCGCGGATGTTCTCTTCGACGGTCAGTTTGCGGAACACGGAGGCTTCCTGGGGCAGGTACGACAGTCCCATGCGGGCACGGCGATGCATCGCAAAATGGCTGATTTCCTTGCCGTCGAGATGGATCGCTCCGTCGTCCACGGCGATCAGACCCACGATCATGTAAAAGCAAGTCGTCTTCCCGGCGCCGTTCGGACCCAGCAGCCCCACGACCTCGCCGCTCGACACCTCGAGCGACACGTCCTTGACCACGACGCGTGAGCCGTAGTGCTTTTTGAGTCCATGGACCTGCAGCTGACTCATCTAGTTTTTGCCCCCGCTCCGAAGGTACGGGGAGGCTAGTCTTTCCGGATCGCGCCGGAAACAGGCGGGGTTTGGGGCTCCACCGGCTTTTTCGGCATGATGGTTACGCGCACGCGTCCTTCGCGGTCACTCGCGGACGCCGCGGCGGTTGATTTCACCGTAAAACGCTCCGTCCTGGCATCGTAGGAGATGAAATCCCCGCGAATATCGTCCCCGCTGTCGCGGCGCAACCGGGCGCTGTTGAAGAATTCGACGCGCTCGAGCTTGTTATCGTATTCGATCCTGAACGCTTCTGCGTCAAGATATTCGCCGTCACCTTCCCGTTTGTGCCGGAACGTCGCCGGTTTGCCGCTCGCGACGCCACGGTAGAAGCCATCGCTGTCCTGCCGCACTTCGATTCTGTCGGCGCGGATGACGAGCGAGCCCTGTGTCAGCACGACTTTTCCCTCGAAAGTGGATATTTTCTTGGCTTCGTCCGAGATCATGCTGTCGGATTCGATGTTGACGGGCTTGTCGCGATCGGCTTTCTCGGCAAGAGCCGATCCTGCCGCCAGTGCCCAGATTGCCGCAAGACCCAGGGCCGCGGCCGCGCGCGCCCTATTTCCTGGATGGCACATCAAAGACGCCCTTGACTTGCGATTGCAGCATGAACTGTTGCTTGTCCTTGTTCACCACCATCCCGACCCCTGTCAAGATCGAGCGTCCTTCGGAAATCGTGACCGTGTGATCCGTACGCGCGATCCCCTGTTCTGCGAGTACGTGCAGGAATTCCGTGCGGGCGCGAAATTCGGGTCGCTCCGAAGTTGCCTCGCGCAAGAAGAGCACATTGCCGTACAGGAAAGCCTCCTCGCCCTGGCGATTGATGGTGCCGCGATTGGCCGTCGCGATGAAGTTGCCGCCGTCAGCGGCAATTTGAACGAAGCGCGGATAGAGCGCTTCGCCTGAACCGTCGTCGGAAAAATGCATCATCTTCGGTGCAGAGAATGTGTACTTGAGCTTGCCCGTACCGTCCAGCCTTTGGACGGTGAAGTTTTCGACGATCGAATCGGGATCGTGCCCCGCAGGCTTCGTGTCCCCGCCGGTCACGTCCAGCACGGCGTATTGCAGCCAAAGCGTCAGCAACCCCAGAAACGCCATCAAGACGAGCGGGAGCAGGGGAGTAACGCGCATTTTCATGCGAGCTGGCGGGCGATCGCCCGCTCCAGAGTGCCCTGAGCCCACATGATCAGCTCGCAGACCTCGCGGGCGGCCCCTCTGCCGCCGGGAGCGCGAGTGACGTGGTGGACGCGCTCACGCACGATCTCCGGCGCTTCGGGCACGCTCGCCGCAAAACCGCAACGCGCGAGCACCGGCAGATCCACCCAGTCATCGCCCATGTATCCGGCGGCGGCGGCCGAGGTGCGCAACCTGCCGATCAGGCTTTCGAAAGCCGCACTCTTGTCACTGGCACCTTGTTCGACGAACGTGATGCCGAGCTCTGCGGCGCGCGCCTCGACGGCGCGCGAGCGACGCGCGGAGAGAAGGGCGACCTCGACTCCGCTCTCCTTCAGCACTTTGAGCCCGTGGCCGTCCCGCGCGTTGAATGCCTTCAACTCCGCCCCGGTCTCGCTGAAGTAAAGGGTCCCGTCGGTGAGCACCCCGTCGACATCGAAGATCATCAGCCGCAGCTGCCGCATCCGCTCCAGAATGTCGTCGCGCATCAAATGACCTTGGCGCGAAACAGGTCGTGCGTGTTGAGGGCGCCGACCAGCTCTCCCGTTTCCGTCGCGACGAGCAGCTGATTGATCTTGTGCCGCTCCATCAACTCGACCGCTTCCGCAGCAAGCTTGTGCGGGGCGATCGTGTGCGGATTGCGCTTCATGACATCGGCGATCCTGAGCGCGCGGATATCGGGCTGGCTCTCCAGCGTCCGGCGCAGATCGCCGTCGGTGAATATTCCGACCACCTTTCTCCCGCGGTCGAGGATCGCGGTCATACCCATGCCTTTCCTGGATATCTCGCCCAGCATTTCGTAGAAGGAGTCACTGTCGGCTACGGCCGGAACGTCGTTTCCGGTTCGCATGACATCGGAGACATGGGTGAGGAGCTTCCGGCCGAGCGCGCCCCCGGGGTGAGCACGGGCGAAATCCTGCTCATTGAATCCGCGAGCGTCCAACAAGGCGACCGCAAGAGCATCGCCGAGCGCCAGGGCCGCCGTGGTGCTCGCCGTCGGCGCGAGATTCAGAGGGCAGGCTTCCTGCGCGACGTGCGCGTCGAGGTGCACGTCGGCTTCCTTCGCCAGCTCCGAGTCCGGATTGCCGGTCAGCGCGATCAACTTCGCGCCCCGGCGTTTTATCAGGGGGATGATCGTGAGAAGTTCGTCCGACTGGCCGGAATTCGAGAGCGCCAGCACTACATCGTCGCGCGTGATCATGCCGAGATCGCCGTGTCCCGCCTCGGCGGCGTGAACGAAGAAAGCCGGTGTCCCGGTGCTCGCCAGCGTGGATGCGATCTTGCGAGCGATGTGTCCCGACTTGCCGACGCCGCTCACGACGACGCGCCCGCGGCAGGCGAGGATCAGACCGACCGCATCGACAAACCGCTCGTCGAGCCGCGATATCAGGCCGCTCACCGCATCGGCCTCGATGGCGAGCACCTTGCGCGCGAGCTCGAGCGCGGACGCTGAATTCGCCTTTTTCGATCGATCGTTCATCGAGAAAAACCGCGCTGGCCCGCGCCGGGAGCAGCCTTTATCATAGGCTGGAGAGTATACCAGACCGATTCCGCACTTCTCCCCACGTGAACCCGAAAAAACAAGGACTTCCGAATGGGCAATACGCTTGAGCTGGTGCTGATCCTGCTGGCCAGCGCGGTGTTCGTCGTGGTGCTCTTCCGCTGGTTGCATTTGCCGCCGCTACTGGGGTACATCCTGGTAGGCGTCGCAGTGGGACCCTTCGCGCTGGCGTGGATTCCCGACACCGATGAAGGACGGCGTCTTGCGGAATTCGGCGTCGTGTTCCTGATGTTCTCGATCGGGCTGGAGTTCAGCCTGCCCAAGCTGTTTCAGCTGCGCCGCGCCGTGTTTGGGCTCGGGTTTGCCCAGGTGCTGCTCACGTTGGTTGCCGTGCTCGCGGCCGCCTCGCTCGCCGGGGCTTCATGGCAGGCCGCCCTCGCGGTCGGGGGCGCGATCGCCATGTCGTCGACGGCAATGGTGATGCGCATTCTCGCCGAGCGCATTCAGCTGGAAACCCCCCACGGACGCGACATCGTCGGCGTGCTGCTTTTCCAGGACCTCGCGGTAGTCCCGCTGCTGATCCTGATTCCCGCGATCGCGGAGGGGAGCGGCGATCTCGTGCAGCGTCTGGCGTTTGCGCTCGCCAAGGCAACGGTGGTGCTCGTGATGCTGCTCTTTGTCGGGCAGAAAATCATGCGCGGCTGGTTTCACATCGTCGCGCGCCGCCGCTCGCATGAGCTGTTCATTCTCAACGTCCTGCTCATTACCCTGGGGCTTGCATGGCTCACGGATCGGGCCGGACTGTCTCTGGCCCTGGGCGCGTTTCTCGCCGGCATGCTCATAGCCGAAACCGAATACCGGAATCAGGTCGAGGAGGACATCAGGCCGTTTCGGGAGGTCCTGCTGGGTCTGTTCTTCGTGACTATAGGGATGAGACTCGACCTGGGGACGGTTATGGCGAATTTTTCGCTGACGCTTGCGCTCGCGGCGCTGCTGGTCGTGTTCAAGTTCATCCTGGTCGCCGGCCTCGCGCGCCTGTTCGGAGCCGGTCCTGGCGCTGCAGTGCGCACCGGGCTGGCTCTCGCTCAGGTGGGCGAGTTCGGTCTGGTGCTCATGGTCCTGGCGCAGTCGGTTGCATTGCTCGATCGCGACTTTTCCCAGGTGGTCGTCGCGGCAATGCTGCTCTCCATGCTCGCCGCTCCGTTCGTCATTCAGGCGAGCGACAAGCTCGCGCTGCGTTGGTCGAGCGCCGAATGGATGCTGCAATCGCTCGCGCTGCACCGCGTTGCCGCGCAGAGTCTCGCGACCGAGCGGCACGTCATCGTGTGCGGCTACGGCCGCACGGGCCAGCGCCTGGCGCACATGCTGGAGCAGGAGCACATCGTCGTCATCGCCCTCGACACCGATCCTGAGCGCGTGCGCGGGGCGGCAGCAGCGGGAGAGAAGGTCGTTTTCGGTGACGCGTCGCGGTACGAAACGCTCGTGGCGGCAGGTGTCGCGCGCGCGAGCGCGCTCGTCATCACGTTCGCGGATACACAGCTCGCCCTTCGGATTCTGCATCATGTGCGCGCGCTCAACCCCGCGTTGCCGGTCATTATCCGCACTCTGGACGACGCGGACATGGACCGGCTCATCGCCGCGGGTGCGTCGGAGGTGGTGCCCGAAACCTTCGAGTCGAGCTTGATGCTCGCCTCGCACGCCTTGGTGTTGCTGGGCGTCCCCTTGAGGCGCGTGGTGCGGCGCATTCGCGATGTGCGGGAACACCGGTACAGCCTGATGCGCGGCTTCTTTCATGGAGGCACCGACGGAACCGAAGACCCCGACGAGGCGCGCGAACCGCGCCTGCATTCAGTGACGCTTGCGCCGGGCGCGAGCGCCTCGGGACGCAGCCTCGGGGAGCTCGCGCTGGATGAGCTCGGCGTGCGCGTGACGGCGCTGCGCCGGCGGGAGCTGCGGATGATTTCGCCGGACCCGCTAACTGCGCTTCAGGAGGGCGACGTGATCGTGCTGCTCGGCACGCCTGAACAACTCGCTGCGGCTGAGATCCGCATGCTTCAGGGCTAGCCTGTGCAGGCGGAATCCATCCGTTGAGAGGGCGACGCGCCGGAGGACCTACCGCCCGCCGCTTCTGGAGCCGGAAGCGGCCCTGGCCATGGTGAGCAGAGGCTCGATTGCGCCCGGGTCTGCGGCGCGTGCCTGTTCAAGAATCAAGATCGTGGCATTGAGCTGGTGTGGAAACGTTTGCAAGGCTCGCGCAAGCATACCGCGCGCTTTCTCTGCATTGCCGCCGAAGGCGAGGAAGACCGCGCGCCGCGCCATCACCGTATTGGCGGGCCAATAGCGGGCAACGCGCTCGCTCATGGCCAGCTTGCTGGCAAGGTTGCTCCGATCGAGGGGAGCGCCGATCACTATCCACAGT
>DATHJM010000436.1:0-6914 GCA_035489775.1 Burkholderiales bacterium | reverse complement strand
ACTAGAACGTGCCGGGATAGATGCCGCCGTCGATCAGGAAATTCTGGCCGGTGATGTAACCCGCCTGGACGCTGCACAGGTAAGCGCACAACTCGCCGAATTCCTCGGGCGTGCCGAAGCGGCCGGCCGGGATCTCTTTTTCCCGCTCGCGCTTGATCTCCTCCGGCGTCCTGCCTTGCTCCTTCGCGGCAAACTCGGTGTTGCTGATCAGGCGGTCGGTCCAGAAGCGCCCGGGGAGCAGGTTGTTGATGGTGACGTTGTGCGCGACGGTTTTGCGCGCGAGGCCCGCCACGAAGCCGGTGAGTCCGCTGCGCGCGCCGTTCGAGAGCGCCAGCTCCGCGATCGGAGCCTTCACCGCGCTCGAAGTGATGTTGAGGATGCGCCCGAAGCGCCTCGCGATCATTCCGTCCACCGTCGCCTTGATCAATTCGATGGGCGTCAGCATGTTCGCGCCCAGCGCCTTCTGCCAGTCCTCGCGCGAGAATTTGCGGAAATCCCCGGGCGGAGGGCCGCCGGCGTTGGTGACGAGGATGTCCGGCTGCGGGCAGGCGGCAAGCGCCGCGATGCGGCCCTGTTCGCTGGTGATGTCCGCCGCCACGGTGACGACCGTCGCGCCCGTTGCGGCGCGGATTTCATCCGCCGTTTTCTCCAGCGCCTGGCGCTCGCGAGCGATCAGGGTCACGCGGCATCCTTCGCGCGCGAGCGACGTAGCGCAACCCCGGCCGAGCCCCTTGCTTGCACCGCATACGAGCGCGGCCTTGCCGCGAATCTTCAGATCCACTGTCGATCTCCCGGAAAAATCACCTTGCCGGCCGGAGCGTGACCAGCATCACGCCGCCCAGCACCAGCGCGGCACCCGCCAATTGTACCGGGGTCATGGTTTCGTCCAGGCCTATCCAGCCGAAAAAAATGGTGGTCACCGGACCCAGCGCCCCGATCAGGGCAACCTGGTTCGCGCCGATGCGGCGCAGCGCCTCGGAGGTAATGAATACCGGGAGCACGGTCGAAAAAATCGCCATGGCGATCGCTATGCCGTATACCGGCGGCGGCAGCGCGAGCGCCGCGAGCGGCCGCAGCAGGAAGAACTGCGCGATGCAGAATATGCTCGCGACCGTCGTGGCGTAGGCGGTGAAACGGATCGAACCGACCCGCTGCACCACCTGGCTGCCGGCCACGAGATAGACGGCGTAGCCTGTCGCGCTCGCGAAACACAAGGCGGCGCCCAGGGACAGGTTCGCGTTGCCGTCCCCGAGCAAGGTCGACATCACCAGCGCAACCCCCGAGTAGGTGAGGACCAGCGCGACGATCTCGCGGGCGCTCGGGCGCTTGCGCAGAAAAATTACGGACAGCACGACGACCAGCGTGGGATAGAGGAACAGGATCAAGCGGCCCAGTCCCGCGGAAACGTACTGCAGACCCAGAAAATCGACGAAGCTGGCGAAGTAATATCCGATGAACCCCAGAAAGACGATCGCCCAGACGTCGCGGCGGGTGAGGCGGACGCGGGTCGCATCGCGCCCGACCCAGGCCGCGGCCGCGAGAAAAAACGGCAGGGAAAAGACCATCCGCAGCGCGAGCAGCGTGACAGGGTCCATCACGTAGCCGTAGGCGAGCTTGATCAGGATGGGGCGAAGCGAGAAGCACACCACGCCCGCGATCGCCATCGCGACGCCGATGGCGCGGTAGGAAGCCGCTGAAGTCACCGCAACGGTTCGATCATGAAACGATTGATTTGGCTTGGCGCGAGGAGCAAATGATAAAATTATAACGTTCCCGAACCGGATTTTCGCCCCCGAGCATGTCAGGACATTCCAGATGGGCCAACATAAAGCACAAGAAGGCGGCGTCTGACGCCAAGAAAGGCAAGACCTTCACGCGGCTGATCAAGGAGGTCACGGTGGCCGCGCGCCTTGGCGGGTCCGATCCGGCGATGAATCCGAGGCTGCGCCTTGCGATCGACAAGGCGTACGACGCGAACATGCCCAGGGACACGATCGAGCGCGCGGCGAAGCGCGGCGCGGGCGGCCTGGAGGGCGCAACCTACGAGGAGATCCGCTACGAGGGCTACGGGCCGGGAGGGGCGGCGGTGCTGGTGGATTGCATGACCGACAACCGCATCCGCACCGTGGCGGAGGTGCGTCACGCATTCGCCAAGCACGGCGGCAACCTCGGCACCGACGGCTCGGTGGCGTTCCTCTTCAAGCAGTGCGGCCAGTTCGTCTTCGCTCCAGGAACGAGCGAAGAAAAGGTCCTGGAAGCGGCGCTCGACGCGGGCGCCGAGGACGTGGTCACCAACGACGACGGCTCGGTGGAAGTGATCAGCGCGGCCGCCGATTTCGCCGCGGTGAAGGGCGCCCTCGCAAAAGCCGGGCTCAAGCCGGAGCTCGCCGAGATCACGATGAAGCCCACGGCGGAAAACATACTCAAAGGCGATGAAGGAGGGCGGATACAGAAGCTGCTCGACGCGCTGGAGAACCTCGACGACGTGCAGGACGTCTACACCACGGCGGTGATCGATCAATAGCGCCGTTGCCGGACGCGTCCACTATAATGGTCGCGTCAATGGCCGGTCCCCCGCTCAGGATCCTAGGCATCGACCCGGGTTTGCGCATCACCGGGTTCGGAATCATCGAGAAAAACGGCAGCAAGCTCGCCTATATCGCCAGCGGCTGCATCAAATCCGGAGACGCAGGCCTGCCGGACCGCCTGAAAGTCATCCTCGAGAATCTGCGCGAAGTCATCGAGCGGCATCAGCCGCAGCAGATCGCGCTCGAGAAGGTCTTCGTCAACGTCAATCCCCGCTCGACGCTCGCGCTCGGCCAGGCGCGCGGCACCGCGATCTGCGCCGCGGTGGACGCGGGCTTGCCGGTATCCGAGTACACCGCGCTCCAGGTCAAGCAGGCCGTGGTCGGCAACGGCCACGCGAGGAAAGAGCAGGTGCAGCAAATGGTCAAGCGGCTTCTCGGGCTTGCCGGCGCGCCTTCCGCCGACGCGGCGGACGCTCTCGCCTGCGCAATCTGCCACGCGCACGGCGGGCAGGGCCTGGGCGCGATCGACACGCGCGGTTTCCGGGTGAAGCGGGGAAGACTCGTATGATCGGGCGGCTGGCGGGCGTGCTCCTGGAAAAAAATCCTCCCCAGATCCTTGTGGAAGCGGGCGGCGTCGGCTACGAGGTCGAGGTGCCGATGAGCACCTTCTACAACCTGCCGGCGTCCGGCGAGCGCGTCACCCTGCTCACGCACCTCGTCGTCCGCGAGGATGCGCATCTTCTCTACGGTTTCGGCACCGATGCGGAGCGGCGCGCATTCCGGCAGTTGCTGAAAATCAGCGGGGTCGGACCTCGCATCGCGCTCGCGGTGCTTTCCGGGTTGAGCGTCGCGGAGCTGATCGAAGCGGTCGCCGCGCAGGAATCCGGGCGCCTGGTCAAGGTCCCGGGCATAGGGAGGAAAACCGCGGAGCGCCTGCTGCTCGAGCTGAAGGGCAAGCTCGGCGCCGAAGCGCTGAGCGGGGTCGCCGTCAACCGGCCCAGGCCCGTGGCGAGCGACGTGACGACCGCGCTCCTCGCGCTCGGCTACAACGACAAGGAAGCGCAGCTTGCGGTAAAGCACCTGCCCGATGGGCTTTCCGTTTCCGAGGGCATCCGGCAGGCCCTGAGATCGCTGTCGAAGGCATGAAGCAACGGGCGGTAAGATAGCGGGATGGCAATCGAAACCGACCGCCTGATCACGGCGGCTCCCGTCTCGCCCCAGGAAGAGGCCTTCGAGCGCGCGCTGCGTCCCAAGTCGCTCGCCGAGTACATCGGCCAGGAAAAGATCCGCGGGCAGCTCGCGATCTTCGTCGAGGCCGCGAGGAACAGGAAGGAAGCGCTCGATCACGTGCTGCTGTACGGGCCGCCGGGGCTGGGGAAGACGACGCTCGCGCACATCATCGCGCGCGAGATGGGCGTGAACCTGCGCCAGACCGCGGGGCCCGTGCTCGAGCGTCCGGGCGACCTCGCCGCGATCCTCACCAATCTCGAGCCGAACGACGTGCTCTTCATCGACGAGATCCACCGCCTTGCGCCGGTCGTCGAGGAAATCCTCTATCCGGCGCTCGAGGACTACCAGATCGACATCATGATCGGCGAGGGCCCGTCCGCGCGCTCGGTAAAGCTCGATTTGCCGCCTTTCACCCTGGTCGGCGCGACTACCCGCGCCGGGATGCTCACCAATCCGCTTCGCGACCGTTTCGGAATCGTCGCGCGCCTGGAGTTCTATACCGAGGAGGAGCTCGAGCGGATCGTGAACCGCTCCGCGGGACTGCTCAAGGTGGAAATCTCCCCCGAGGGCGGGCTCGAAATCGCGAAACGCGCGCGCGGCACCCCGCGCGTCTCGAACCGGCTGCTTCGCCGCGTGCGCGATTTTGCGCAGGTGCGCGCTCAAGGGTCGATCTCGCGCGAGGTCGCGGACGCCGCCCTGAAAATGCTCGACGTCGACGTGCTGGGACTGGACGTGATGGACAGGAAACTCCTGCTTGCGGTGATCGAGAAATTTTCGGGCGGCCCGGTGGGCCTGGAGAACCTCGCGCATGCGATCGGCGAGGAGGCCGACACGATCGAGGACGTGCTCGAGCCGTATCTCATCCAGCAGGGCTATTTGCAGCGCACTCCGCGCGGCCGCATCGCGACCGTCTCCGCCTACCGCCACCTGGGCCTCTCGGCCCCGAAGCAGCCCGATACCGGGACGCTGTTCGGAAAATGACCGGAAACAGCGGGCAAAAAGACCAAAACGAAAAAGGGGGCACGCCCCCATTTAAATCCCCCAAGTCAGACACACGACCCAAAACGTTCTCCTGGCCGCTTCGCGTCTACTACCGGGACACCGACGCCGGCGGCGTGGTTTTCCATGCCAACTACTTCTCTTTCATGGAATGCGCGCGCACCGAGCTCCTGCAGGCGCACGGGTTCGATCTGGGTGAGCTCGCCCGCCGGGACCGTATCCTGTTTGTGGTGCATTCTGCGCAAATCGCCTACCATAAGCCGGCGCTGCTGAATGATTCGCTCACCGTGACGGCGCAGGTGAAGCAGGTAGGCCGGGCGCGGCTCGTGTTCGATCAGGCAGTCATGCGCGGGGAGGAAGTGCTGGCGAGCGCCGAGCTGAAACTGGCGTGCGTCAGCGCCAAGAGCTACAGGCCCGTCGCGGTGCCTGAGGCGATTCGAAAAAAACTAGAAGGATTGCAATGAGCACTGCCCAAGACCTCTCGATCCTCGCGATGGTTTCGAGCGCGAGCCTCGTCGTTCAGCTGGTGATCCTGCTGCTCGTCGTCGTGTCGTTCATGTCCTGGTACTTCATCTTCCTCAAGCTTTTCACGATACACCGCGCCCAGGGCAGGACCGAGCAGTTCGAGCGCGATTTCTGGAGCGGCTCGGATCTCGCCGCGCTGTACCAGAGCGCGGTGAACCACCGGCACTCGACCGGCAGCCTCGAGCGGATTTTCGAGGCGGGGTTCCGGGAATTCGCGAAACTGAAAAGCCAGCGCGGCGTTGCCGACCCCAGCCTGATGGTGGACGGGGCGCGCCGCGCGATGCGCGCGACCTATCAGCGCGAGATGGACCGCCTCGAATCGAGTCTCTCCTTCCTCGCCTCGGTCGGCTCGGTGAGCCCTTACGTCGGGCTGCTCGGCACCGTATGGGGCATCATGCACGCGTTCCGCGGCCTCGCCAACATGGCGCAGGCGACCCTTGCCGCCGTCGCTCCGGGAATCGCCGAGGCCCTGGTCGCGACCGCGATCGGCCTTTTCGCCGCGATACCCGCCGTCATTGCCTACAACCGCTTCTCCCACAACGTCGATCGCCTCGCCGTGCGCTTCGAAAGCTTCATGGAGGAGTTCTCCAACATCCTGCAGCGGCAGGCCCAGGCGAGGCTCGCCGGCGGGTACGAAGCGAAGGGGGCCTGAGGCGATGCGCTCGCGCCGCCTGATGAACGAGATCAACATCGTTCCGTACGTGGACGTGATGCTGGTGCTGCTCGTCATCTTCATGGTCACCGCTCCGCTGGTGAATCCGGGCGTGATCGATCTGCCGAGCGTGGGCAAGTCCTCGCAGCCGCCGGCCGCGCCGCTCGAAGTGATCGTGCGGCGCGATCAGTCGCTGATGCTGCGCGAGCGCGACAAGGGCAGGGCCGACGAGCGCGTCGTGTCGAGCGCGCAGCTGGTGGCCGCGTTGCAGGAGCGGCAGAAGAAAAGCCCGGACCAGCCGGTGGTGATCTCCGCGGACAAGGACGTGCGCTACGAGGCGGTGCTGAAGGTGATGGACGAGCTGCAGCGGCACAACATCCGGCGGGTGGGATTGCTGGTGAAGCCCGCGACGCAATGAGCTACGCGATCCCCGCGGACGAACCGGGAGGCACCGCGCCGGCGCTGCTTTCGGTGCTGGTGCACTTTGCCCTCTTCGCCGTGCTCGTCTTCGGTTTGAACTGGCAGTCGAAGCACCCGGAACCTGTCGTGGCCGAGCTCTGGAGCGAGTTGCCGGCGATCCTGCCGCCCGAGCCCAAGGTCGAGCCCAAGGTCGAGCCCAAGCCCGTGGTCAAGCCGCAGCCGAAGCCGGAGCCCAGGATCGAGCAGAAGGCGTCCAAGCCCGACATCGCCGTCGAGCGGGAAAAGAAGATCGAGAAGAAACCGAAGAAGGAAGAGCCGCCGCTGAAATTCGATGTGACCCAGCGCAATCAGGAGCAGCTCGCGCAGGAACAGCAGGCGCTCAACCGGACCCGCGAGCGGCAGGAGGCGCTGAAGCAGTTCACCCCCGCCGCGCCGCCGGCGATCGACGCCGGCTACGCAGACAAGATCCGCTCCAAGATCAAAGCGAACATCGTGCTGCCGTCCGAGCTCAAGGGAAACCCCGAGGTGATCTTCGATGTCGTACAGCTGCCCACGGGCGA
>DATHJM010000435.1:0-6619 GCA_035489775.1 Burkholderiales bacterium | reverse complement strand
CGTGCAGCCGTCCTGCGCGGCGATCCTCGCGCCGCCCACGCCGTAGAACATCGGGCTCGGGTTGGTGACTTCGATAAAGGAAGAGAGCCCGACGCCGCGGTAGACGCCTTTTTTTCTGAGATCGGCCTGCTCGCGGCGCAGCTCGTCGTACTTCATCAGCGCGAGCAGCTTGTCCATGCACTGGTGATGCGACAGCGCTTCGAAACGCATTCCCGAGGCCGACTTGCAGGGATAGGCATCGTCGGGGATAAGGTTCTTCTTCCTCATCTCCGCCGGATCGATGTCGAGCGCAGCCGCGGCCTGATCGACCATATGCTCGGCCACTGCAATCGCGATGGGATGCCCGACCGCGCGGTACTGGCACATCATCGCCTTGTTCTGGAACACGACCGTGCCCTTGGCGCGGTATTGCGGGTGCTTGTAGGGTCCTCCGGTCAGGTTGAGGACCTGGTTGCACTCGACGCCGGATGAGCGCGGGAACATCGAGTACGGTCCGATGCCGGTGAGGTCGTCGATCTCGAGCGCGAGCATATTGCCCTCGCGGTCCACGGCAAGCTTCGCTTTCACGCGGTGGTCGCGCGCGTGGATGTCGGCGAGGAACGATTCGAGGCGATCGGCGGCGAATTTCACCGGCCTCCCGAGCATCAGCGAGAGCGCGCAGGCGGCGATCTCGTCGCCGTAAGTGTGGATCTTGATGCCGAAAGAGCCGCCGACATCGCGCGCGACGATGCGCACGCGGTGCTCGTCCAGCGACAGCCGGCTCGCGATGATTCCCTGCATCATGTGCGGCGACTGGCCGCAGTGATACACGGTCATGGTTTCATCCGCGCGGTTGTAGTCGGCGAGGATGGCGCGCGGCTCCATGGTGACGCCGGTGTGGCGGCCGAAACGGATCGTGTCCTCGACGACGAGGTGCGCCGATTTCATCGCGGCGTCGACGCCGCCCGAGTCCACGGTCCGCTGGAAGCACAGGTTGCTGTCGAACTCCTTGTGGATCTTCGGCTCGGACGGGTCGAGCGCGCGCTCGGCGTCGAGCGCGGCGGGCAGCTCCTCGTAGGCGACGTCGACCATTTCGACCGCGTCCTCGGCCTCGGCGCGAGACTGAGCGACCACCGCGACGACCGGCTCGCCCTGCCAGCGCGCCACCTCCATCGCGAGCGGGTACTGCGGCGGAGAGCGCATTCCCTGCAAGTGAGTGAGCACTCCGACGTAGGGTTTGCACACCAGCGCGATCTCGGCGCCGGTCGCGATGCGCACCACGCCGGGCATCGCCGCGGCCTTCTTCGTTTCGATTTTCAGGATCTTCGCGTGCGCGTGCGGCGAGCGCACGTAGGCCACGTGCAGCATGCGCGGCAGCACGATGTCGTCGACGTACTGGCCGCGGCCTTGCGTAAGACGCCGCGCATTCGGGCGAGTGACCGAGCGCCCGACGTAGCTGTTCGGCGCGTCGAAGTTGAGCGTCTTCGCGGTTTCGTCGAATTCGTTCACCGGGTGCTCCCGCTTTCGCCTCTGGAGGCGCGCGCCTTTGCCACTGCCTCGATGGCGTCCACGATGGATTGGTAACCGGTGCAGCGGCAGTAGTTGCCCGACAGGTACTCGCGGATACGCTCGCGCGAAGGATTGGGCTCGTCGCGCAGGAGCGCCTGCGCCGCCATCAGAACGCCGGGCGTGCAGAAGCCGCACTGCAGGGCGTTGGTGAGGACGAAGGCGCTTTGCAGCTCCTCGATCTCGCGCGAGTCGGACAGGCCTTCGATCGTGTCCACCGCGCAGCCGTCGGCCTGAGCGGCGAACATCAGGCAGCCGCGCACGATTTCGCCGTCCACGCGCACCGTGCACGCGCCGCACACGCCGTGCTCGCAGCCGACGTGGGTGCCGGTGAGCTCCAGCTCGTATCTCAGGAAATCGGCGAGGTTGAGGCGCGCGGGCACGCTGCGCTTCACGCGCTCGGTGTTGACGGTCAATGCAATCTCGACAGATTCGGAGACGTCAGTCATCGATGTTGTCATCCCCGCGCAAGCGGGGATCCAGTGTCGTTGCGAAAAGTCGCTGGATTCCCGCTTGCGCGGGAATGACCGATTTAAACATCGCGTTCACGCTGCCACTCCCTGCATGGTCTTGAGGACGCGACCGGCAAGCACCTTGGCGAGATGGCGCTTGGTCGCTGCCGAGCCGTGGAAGTCCGCGCGCGGCGAGAGGTCGGCGTCCAATTCGCCGAGCCCGCCCTCGATCGTCTTCGCCGCCGCGGGCCGGCCGTCGAGGGCGCGCTCGAACTGCGCGGCGCGCTGCGGCCGGTCGGCTATGCCGAAGAAAACGACGCGCATGTCGGTGAATTTTCCGCCCTGGGTCGAGCCGTGTGCGGCGACCCCGACCATGGCGTAATCCCCGTGGCGGCGCGCGAGCTCGCCGAACGCAAAGGCGTAGCCGGGTTTCGGGAGCGGAAATTCCGCGGCGACGAGGAGCTCTCCCGTTTTGAGCGCGGTGGCGTAGAGACCCTTGAAGAAATCACCGGCCGCGATGCGGCGCTCTCCTTTCTTTCCTGCGATGACGAACATCGCTCCCAACGCGAGCGCACAGGCCGGCAGCTCCGCCGCGGGGTCGGCGAGCGCGCAGCTCCCGCCGAAGGTGCCGCGATTGCGGATCGCAGGGTGCGCGACGTGCGGCATCGCCGCTGCGATAAGCGGAAGGTGCCGCGCGATATCGGCCGAGCGCTCGAGGTCGGCCTGGCGCGTCAGCGCGCCGATGCGGAGGTGATTCTTGGACACCTTGATTCCGGTGAGCGCCGCGATGCGGTTGATGTCGACGAGAACCTTGGGCGCTGCGACGCGGAAATTCATCATCGGGACCAGGCTCTGGCCGCCCGCGAGCACCCGCGCGTCGCCCTTGTGCTCGGCGAGCAGCGCGAGCGCTTCGGCGAGCGACGCGGGTCGCGCGTAGGCAAAGCGCGGTGCTTTCATGCCTCCTCCTCCAGGAGTTATTATGCAACATCAGGTAGGAGGCAATCATGGAATACAAAGAGACACTGCCGCGCCGCGGCATATCGCGCAAGGCGATGATGAAGCGCGTCGCGCGCTTCAAGAAATTGAAAGGCACGGACGGCGGGCTGCCCGATTCCAAGATGCCCGGCTGCGAGCGCATCCTCTACAACGTCATCGGCTTCCAGCCGCCCAGGGTGGAGAAGAACGGCAAGCAGTCACCGGTAGGCGACATTGCCGCGCGCCTCGCGGCGATCAAGATCTCCGAAGGTTTCAACTTGGGCTATTGCCGCGCGCTGCCAGGCAAGGGCCCGATGCTGCACAACCACGATACCAACGAGACTTTCATCGCCATGACCGGCACCTGGCGCGCGAGCTGGGAGAACGAACGGGGCAGGCTCGAGCACGTGGACCTGAAGCCGCTCGACCTGATCTCGTTCCCGCCCGGCGCTTCGCGCCGCTTCATGAACGTGACCAAGGGCGCGAAGAACAAGCCCTCGATCCTGATGTTCGTGATCGGCGGGGACGCGCCGAGCGCCGAGTTCACGAGCGAATCGATGCGCAGAATCGAGGCGGCGGGCGCGATGCCGCGTCAACGGAAAACGGCGCGGTAACCAAACTGGTTTCCCCTCCTTGGACAAGGAGGGGCGGCGCGAAGCGCCGGGGTGGTTCGATGTTTGCCGCGTTACCACCCCGCCGCCTTCGGCGGCACTGTCCGGCCAGCCGCGATGCAGCGCGGCTGGCGTTCGGCGGCTCGGACGCGCGCAGGCGCGTCCATCGAAACCCCGCCTCACCCTCGAAGAGGAGGGGAAAATGACAAGGATCACAATGGAGTTCGGCGTCTTCGATCACCTCGACCTCGGCGACCGTCCGCACGAGCGGTTCTACCGCGAGCGCCTGGAGATCGTGGAGGCCTACGAGCGCGCGGGTTTTTACTCGTATCACGTCGCCGAGCACCATCTCACGCCTCTGGGCATGGCGCCTTCGCCCTCCGTGTTCCTCGCCGCGGTCGCGCAGCGCACCCGACGCCTGCGCTTCGGACCCATGGTCTACGTCGCGCCCCTCTACCACCGCTTGAGGCTGCTCGAGGAGATCTGCATGCTCGACCAGATGAGCGGCGGCCGGCTGGAAATCGCTTTCGGACGCGGCGCGCTGCCCGCCGAGGTGCGCTTCTTCGACGTCGATCCGGCGCAGACGGAGAAGATGCACCAGGAAACGCTCGGTTTCATCCTCGAAGGCCTGAGCGAAGGCGCGGTCACGGTCACGGCGGAGGGCGGAAAGCGGCGCCTGCCGCTCGCCATTCCGCCGCTGCAGAAGCCGCATCCGCCGCTGTGGTACGGCGTGCATTCGCCGGAGGCCGCCGAGCGCGCCGCGCGGCGCGGCATGAACGTGGTCGGCCTCGACACGGTCGCCGACCTCAAGCCCTGTTTCGAGCGGTTTCGCGTGGTCTGGCAAGAGACGCGCGGGGAGGCGCCCCTGCCGAAGATGGGGCTCGGGCGGTTTATCGTCGTCGGAAAAAACGCAAGCGAGACTCGTGCGGTTGCGCGCAGGGCGTACCGCCGCTGGCACGAGAGCTTCACCTATCTTTCCTCGCTCCTGGGGGTCGGCCACCGGCACTCGCGGCCGCCGGAGTTCGACGCCATCGCCGAGGACGGGCGCGCGTTCGCCGGCACGCCCGAGGACGCGGCCGAATACGTGAAGAAGCAACTCGCCGAATCGGGCGCGAACCATTTCGTCGGGCAATTCGCCTTCGGCAACTTGAGCCTGGAGGAAACGCTGCGCTCGATCGCGTTGTTCTCCGACGAGGTGATGACGATGTTGAAGCGTGACGCGCGTCTCGCCCCGGTCTAGCATGGAAGGCATGCGTCTCCTCCTCGCCCTTGCGGTCGCTGCGCTCGCGCCGGTCCCCGCCGGCGCCCAGTATCCCGCGAAGGCGGTCAGGATCATCGTCGGCACCTCGCCCGGAGGCTCGCCCGACGTGTTCGGGCGCCTGATCGCGCAGAAGATGAGCGAGTCCTGGGGCCAGGTAGTGGTGGAGAACCGCATCGGCGCGAACGGAAATATCGCCGCTGAAACGGTCTCCAAGTCCGCGCCCGACGGCTACACCGCCTATGTCTGCGACAGCGCGATCTGGGCGATCAACCCGCACCTGTACGCGAAAGTACCCTACCGGCCGCTCGCCGATTTCGCTGGAATCAGCACGATCTCGACCTTGCCGACCTTTCTCACGATCCATCCGTCGGTCCCGGCGACGACTTACGCGGAATTCATCGCTTACGCCAAGCAGAATCCCGGGAAACTCTCTTACGCTTCCGCTGGCAACGGCTCGATCCACCACATCACCACGGAGCTCTTCAAGTCGCTCGCCGGAATCGAGATGGTGCACGTGCCTTACAAGGGAATGGGACAGGCCGTGCCGGCCCTGATCGCGGGCGACGTGCAGGTCGCGTTCTCCAGCTATACCGCGATGGCGCAGTTCGCCAGGGCGGGAAAGGTGCGCATCCTCGCCAGCGCCGACGCGAAGCGCACGCCCGCGCTACCGGACATCCCGAGCATCGCCGAGCTCGGCATTCCCGGTTTCGACATGGCTTCGATGCTGGGTGTGCTCGTTCCGGCGGGCGTGCCGCGGGACATCGTCGCGAAACTGAATGCCGGCGTCGTCGCCGCAGTCGCGTCGCCTGAGATCAACGAGAAAATCTCCGGATTCGGCGTGCGCATCGGCACCAGCACGCCCGAGCAGTTCGACGCGCTGATGCGCGCGGAGTACGAGAAGTACGCGAAGCTGGTCAAGCTTTCCGGCGCGAAACTCGACTAGCGGCTCCGCCGCAGCGCTTCATTCTCCGCGAATGCCGAGCTCGCGGATGATTTTTTCCCACCGGGCCACGTCGCCGCGCACGATCTCGGCGAACTGTTCGCTCGTCATCGATTGCACTTCCAGACCTTGCTGGGCGAGCTTCTCCCGTAGCCCGGCATCGGCGAGCGACGCGTTGACCGCCGAGTTGAGCCGCGCAACCAGTGGCTTCGCCAGCGCACCCGGGCCGAACATCCCATACCAGGGCGCGTATTCGTAACCGGGCACGCCCGCTTCGGCGAGGGTCGGCAGCTCCGGCAGCGCCGGCGAGCGGCGCGCGCCGGAAGTAGCGATGGCGCGCACTTTGCCGCCCTTCAGGTAAGGCATCACCGCAGGCATGGTGAGCAGCATCGCCTGGATCTGCCCGCTCATGAGATCGGCGAGCGCGGGGCCCGAACCCTTGTAGGGCACGTGCGTGAGCCTGATCCCGGTGAGCGACTGCAACAGCTCGACCGACAGATGCCCTGCGCTGCCGATTCCCCCCGAGCCGTAAGCGATGCGGCCCGGGCTGGCGCGCGCGTAGTCGAGAAACTCCTGCACTGTATTCACCGGCAGCGAATGCGTGACGACCAGCGCGTTCGGCGTCGCCCCCACGTAGGCGACCGGCGCCAGGTCGCGCAGCGTGTCGTAGGGAAGGTCGGAGTACAGGCTTGCGTTGAAGGCGAGTCCCTGGTGCATCATCATCAGCGTGTAGCCGTCGCCCGGCGATTTGGCGAGCATCGCGGCTGCGATGGTGCCGCCGGCGCCGCCCTTGTTCTCGACCACGAACGGCTGGCCGAGGTCCGCGGAAAGCTTC
>DATHJM010000434.1:0-9207 GCA_035489775.1 Burkholderiales bacterium | reverse complement strand
TTACGATCTGGTGAACGCGATCGGCCGGCTCGCCGATACCTCGATCGCCGTGTCTCGGCTCCTGTTTTCCGGGCACCTGCTGAAATTCCCGGGCATGAAATTCGTGCTCTCGCACGGCGGGGCGGCTTTGCCCTATGCGCTGGGGCGCCTCGCGCGCAACCACGCGATCTCTCAGGGCAAATACGCCGACCCGCGCAAGGGCTTCGAGGCGATGTACTTCGATTCCTGCGTCTTCGACGCCGATTCGCTCGAGTACCTGTCAAAAAAAACGGGTGCCGGGCGCATCATGCTCGGCTCGGATCAGCCCTTCCCGATCGGCGATCCCGAGCCCAAGAAAGTCATAGAGGGCACCCACTTCAATGCGGCGCAGAAGCAAGGCATACTCGGCGGCACGGCGCAGGGCGTGTTCCGCGTGCGCCCCGACTGCTGGTGTCCGCGTTGACGGGATTTGAGGAGGAATCCGACATGACAAGAAACGAGAGGCGAGGCCCGCGCCGTGCGCGCGCATGCCACGGGCTGCTGCTGCTCGCGTGCTTGAGCACTGCAGCGTTCGCGCAATATCCGGCACAGCCCATCAAGGTGCTCCTCCCCTACGCGGCGGCGGGCGTGGCCGACATCACCGCGCGCGTGCTCGCGCAGAGACTTTCGCAGACACTCGGCCAGCAAGTCATCATCGACAACCGGCCGAGCGCCGGCCAGATCGTCGCAACGGAGGCGGCGTTGAAGGCCGAGCCCGATGGTTACACGCTCCTGTGGCTGAACCAGGGGCACGCGATAAGCGTCTCGCTCTTCAAGTCGCTGCCCTACGATCCGGTGCGCGATTTCGCGCCGATCTCGACCGTCGGTTTCTTCGGGCTCGCGCTACTCGTGAACTCCGACTCGCCCTACAGGTCGCTCGCGGAATTCATCGCCGCCGCCAAGGCGAACCCCGGCAAGCTCAACGTCGGCACGACGAGCATCGGCGCCACGCAGAACATCGCCGCGGAATTGTTCAAATCGATGGCCGGGCTGGATTTCCAGACCGTGCCCTTCAAGGCGACTCCCGCCATCATCACCGCCGTGAAAGGCAAGGACCTCGACGGCATGGTCGAGATTCTCGCGCCCGTCATCCCGCACATCAAGAGCGGGAGCCTGAGGGCGCTCGGCGTGACCTTCGATCACCGCTTCGCCGGACTGCCCGAGGTGCCGACCCTCGCGGAGGCGGGCGTTCCCGGCTACGAAGCGTCCGCCTGGAACGGCGTCGCCGCGCCTGCCAAGACGCCGCGGGCGGTCATCGAACGCCTGAACAGGGAGATCAACGCTGCCGTGGCGGTGCCCGAGGTGAGACAGCGCCTGCAGGACCTGGGCGTCGATGCGCGCGCGAGCACGCCCGAAGCGCTGCGCGAGCTCCTGATCTCCGAGACCGCCAAGTGGAAAGCGGTCGTGGAGCGCGCGAAAATCGAGAAGCAATGAACCTGCCACGCACCGAAACGCCGCCCGTTGCGGAAGGCACGCGCGGGTATCGCGATCTGCACGAGCACCTCGAGGAGCTGAAGAAGCGGGGCCTCCTGCTCACGATCGACCGGCCGGTCGACAAGGATTCGGAGCTGCACCCCCTGGTGCGCTGGCAATTCGTCGGGGGGATGGACGAGGGCGAGAGGAAGGCGTTCCTCTTCACGAACATCACCGACGGCCGCGGCCGCAAATACGACATTCCGGTCGTGGTCGGCGCGATCGCGGCGAACCGCGCGATCTACTCGGTGGGAATGGGCGCCCCCTTGAGCGAAATCCAGGGCAAGTGGGACCGCGCCATCGCGCATCCGATCCCGCCGAGCGAAGTGAAGAACGCCGCGTGCCAGGAAATCGTGCACGAGGGCGAAGCGCTGCAGGGCGAGGGCCGGGGCCTCGATCGCCTGCCGATCCCGATCTCGACCCCGGGCTTCGATTCCGCGCCGACACTCACCGCGACCAACGTCATCACCCGCGATCCCGAGACCGGCGTGCAGAACATGGGGACCTACCGCGCAGCGCTCAAATCGTCCGATCGCCTGGTGGTGCGCATGGCGACGCGCGTCGGCGGCGCGGGCGGGTACCTGCACTACGTGAAATACCAGAAGCTCGGAAAAAAAACGATGCCGTGCGCCATCGTGCTCGGCTGCCCGCCTTACGTGGCCTTCATGGGGCCGCAGAAACTGCCGGTCGGCGTCGACGAGTTCACGGTCGCAGGCGGCCTGGCCGGAGCGCCGATCAACGTGGTGCGCGCGAAGACCGTCGACCTGCTCGTCCCGGCGGAGAGCGAGATCGTGATCGAAGGCCTGATCGACACCGAGTACTGCGAGCCCGAAGCGCCTTTCGGCGAATCGCACGGGCACGTCGCGCTCGAGGAATACAACATGCCGATGCGCGTGACCGCGATCACGCAGCGCAGGAACCCGGTAATCCCCTCCTATATCAGCCAGGTCGCGCCTTCCGAATCGAGCGTGATCAAGCGCGTCGCCTACGAGCCGCTGTTCCTCGCCCATCTGCGCGAAGCGCTCGGCATCCGCGGAGTGAAAAGGGTCGCGCTGCACGAGCCGCTCACCGGGCTCCTGCGCGTCAGCGTGATTGCTTGCGAGAAGGGCATGCCGCGCACCGAGGTGTGGCGCGCGCTGCGCGGCGCGGCCTTCTTCAAGGGCGACATGGGCAAGATCACGGTCGCGGTGAGCGACGACATCGACCCGGACAACGCCGACGCGCTGCTGTGGTCGATGGCGTACCGCATGAATCCGCTCGAGGACGTGCAGACGCTGCCGCACCGCGGACAGGGCCACGGCCCCAAGCGCGAGCACGGGCAGGAGGAGGATTCCACGCTCCTGATGGACGCCACCATGAAAGGCGATATGCCGCCGCTCGCGCTGCCCAAGAAGGAATACATGGAGCGGGCAAAAAAGATCTGGGAGGAGCTGGGGCTGCCGAAGCTGCGCCCGCAGGCGCCCTGGTTCGGCTACTCGCTCGGCGACTGGCTGCCGCAATGGGACGAAGCCGCGAAGCGCGCCGTCGAAGGCCGTTACGCCGAGAACGGCAGGATCAGCGAAAAGCAGCGCAGGAAGGGCGTCAAGCCGGAAACCAAGTTCCGGCCGGAATAACCGGGGACAGACCCCGGTTTTCAATCGCGATGACCGATGATCCGTTTCCCCCGATCCGCCGCGTGGTGACCGGCCACGACGCGAGCCAAGCCGCGAAAGTCCTTATCGACGCGCCGGCGGAAAACAGGAGGCGCTCCAAGTCCGGCGGACAGTCGACGCTCATATGGTGTACCGATCGCACGCCGGCAGATGTGGCGGTGGGAGAAAACATCGAAGACATGGGCGCCCGGGTGCTCGGCACCCCGCCGCCGCCGAACGGCACCCGCTTTACCGTGAACGATATTCCGCCCGGAAGAAGCGGCCCGATGCATCGCACCGAGACGATCGACTACGTGATCGTTCTCTCGGGCGAGGTCGAAATGGAAATGGACAATTCGACGATCAAGCTGAAAGCGGGCGACGTCCTGGTCCAACGCGGCACGAACCACGCGTGGATCAACCGCGGAACCGCGCCGGCGCGGGTCGCTTTCATCCTGATCGACGCCAAGCCGCTCGGAATCGGTCATCCGATCACGCGCGGAGCGACGGTGCGCTGAGTACTTCGTGGGGTGCGTCCATCCACATCCATGAGCCCCTCGAACACTGCGCCGGCGCATCCCGTTTCCCTTCCGGCTCGCTTGCCCACTCTCGACGGCCTGCGGGCGATCGCGATTCTTCTCGTCGTTCCGCACAATCTGAATCTGATGGTCACATCGAGCGGCGTCGCCTACCTGTTCGTTGCGGCTCTGGATCGAGGCTGGATCGGCGTTCAGCTGTTCTTCGTTCTCAGCGGGTTTCTCATCACCGGCATCCTGCTCGATGCCCGCGACTCGCCTGACTATTACCGATCGTTTTTCGTGCGCCGCGTGCTGCGGATTTTCCCCCTCTATTACGCGACGCTGCTCGTCGTGTTCGTTCTTCTGCCGGCCTTGGGCCTCCTGCCCGCTTCCTTCAAGCGCGATTCGATGGTCGAGCTGTCCTACTGGGCCTATTTTTCGAACTGGTACGGGCCACTCCATCAGGGTCAGGGTCCGGAATCGGCGTCCCATTTCTGGTCCCTCGCGGTGGAGGAGCAGTTCTATCTCCTGTGGCCGTTTGTGATACACCGCCGCAGCGCCGCCTGGGTCCTGCGCCTGTGCCTCGCCATCGCTGTCACGGGCCTGTGGCTCCGGGTCGTCATGCTCGGGATGGGAACGCCTACACAGGCGATCTATCAGTTCCTGGTGACCCGCATGGATGCGCTGGCCCTCGGCGGCGCTGCTGCCGCCGCGTTTCGTATTCCTTCGGTAGCCTCGTGGGCGCTGAACCGCCGCTACTTCATGGTGGGCCTGAGCCTCTTATCGCTGGTCGCAGGGGCGGCGGTCTCGCGCGGTTACAGCTTCAGCGACCCGATGACTCTGTCCCTGGGATACACATTTCTTGCCATCGCGTTTGCGCTGCTGGTCGCTGCCGGAGCGGCAGCGGATCATTCCGGTCCGGCAGGCTGGCTGGGAGCGCTGAGGTGGTCCTTCCTGCGAAGAGTTGCGAAGTACAGCTACGCAATGTACGTACTGAGTGTTCCCCTCCACTTCCTGGTCGGCAAGCCGGTACTGTCGGCCCTTGGATTGGCATCGAGCAACTCGATCATTGTCGACCTCACGTACATCATCGTCGGCACGGCGCTCAGCTTTCTTGCCGCCGCTGCATCATTTCACCTCTTTGAAGTTCATTTCCTGGATCTCAAGGAGCGTTTTGCGCCGTCGACCCCGGAATCGGCAGCGTCGCGCGGGAAATGACCGCTCGGTGCTCGAGGCCTCACATCCCCAGAATTCTTCCGATCTCCGCAAGAGCCTGAAACCGGGGTCCATCCCCGGTTTCTTAGTTGTCGCGTCGCCTTTCGATGTCCGCGAGTAGCTGAGCCGCGACAGCAAGATCGCCGTTCGGTGATAGCAAGTCCCGGCGCGACGCTCCTATCATCAAAGCGACCACCTGCAAGAGCCCCCGCCTCCGCATCGGGCGGGCGGCAATTGCCGCCCGGTCAAGATGTGATCCCGTCGAAATTGTCACTCATGCTTGGAGGAACAACCGATGAACCCAGTTCGATCCAGATTGCTTGGCTTATTTCTCTTGCTGTCGTTTCTTGCCCCGTTGGAGAAAGCGATGGCCGACCAAGAGAGGGGGGAGCACTCACGCCGGCCTGCAGCGGCAGGAGCCGTCACTCTTCCGCTTGCGGGCACAGTGAGTGCCGCGAATCAGGTCGTCGGGCAGTTCAGCGGCACCGTGACGATCAATCGCTTCGCAAAGCAGGACAACCAGATCGTAGCAGTCGCAGTCGTACGCGGCACTGTCACCAATCTCGCCGGCCAGGTGCTGAAGACGGGGCTGCAGACTGTCGTGCTGCCCGTGAACAGCATCAATAGCCAGACTGCTGTGGCCTTCGCGACACCGTACTCAGAGGCGCGAATCGTGCCCGCGTCCTTCACGAACGCTCAAAGTGGGCGATTCATGCTCGCGCAAGCTCAGACGTGCGGAATACTTCATCTCGATATTGGCGGCAACGCAGTCAATCTCCTGGGTTTTATTGTAAATCTCAGCCCGATCACTCTCGATATCTCGGGAGATTCAGCCGGGCCGCTCGGCGCGCTCGTTTGTCAGGTACTGGGGCTTCTCGGGACGGCAGCGGACGTCGTCGGTCTTCTCAACCAGGTGCTGGGTCTGGTCACCGGCTTGCTCGGGGGATTGCTCGGCGGTCTCGGCGGTTAGCCGCCGTCGTCTGGCGCCGCGCGACGCTTTCCGTAGCGCGAGCGCTGCGAGCTAGCTCAGCATCCGGTTGGATTGGCGCAGGCGGACGGAAAGCTTCACGCCGAGATTGGTCAGCAGCTTTATGGCGATCGCGGGCATGTCGCGCTCGATGCGCTCGAAGGCCGGCCGGTCGAGCACGTAGCAGACCAGGCGCTCGTCGGCCTGCACCGTGGCCGAGCGCGACTCGCGATCGAGCAGCGCCATCTCGCCGAACGCCGTTCCGGCGGCGAAGGTCACGAGGCGCTGTTCGCGCCCGCGCGCCGCGATCGTGAGCTTCACGCTCGCGCTGCCGCTTGCGATGATGTAGAGCCCGTCTTCGACGGCGCCTTCGCGGAACACGATTTCGCCGGCGGCGTACTCGCGCCGCTTGAGCAGCCCGCGAAACTCCTCGCGCTCCCCGGCCGTGAAGCGCGCGAGCAGGGCGAGCCGCTCGAACGGGTATTCTCCGACGGCCGCTTCGCCGGGCCTCAACGTCCCGACCAGATGGTTCTCGGCCCACTCGAGCGCGTAGTCGGCGTCGGCGAACACGGCGCCCACCGCAGCGACCACTCCCATTCCGCGAAGCACGACGTCGACATGCGGCGCGGCGTCGACCGAAGCGAGCAGCAAATGTGCGCCCTGCGCCTTGAGCCTTTCGTGCGTCTGCAGCAGGATGCGCGCGCCGGTGCTGTCCAGGTCGTTGGCGCGCCGGAAATCGAGGACCACGTACCGCACGCCGGAGGCCAGCGCGGCATCGATGCGCTCGGCGAGCGATTCGGCCGAGCCGAAGAAAACCGGCCCCTCGAGCTCCAGCAGCAGGATGCCACGGCCGTGCGCGGCGAGCAGGTCGGATTCCGCGGCATCGCGCACGCGGCGCGAGCGCACCACGTCGCCGTACTGCTCGCGGCGCACGATCGAGCGGCTCATGCGCAGCACGAACAGCACCACCGCGACGCCGACGCCGATCAGCACGGCGATCGCGACGTCGCCCGCGATCGCGGTCACCGCGACCGCGAGGATCACCGTGAGATCGAGCGCGGTCGAGTGCCAGTCCACCGTCTCCCGCGAGACCACTTTGCGCACCAGCTGCAGCGACCACCGGTCGACGAGCTGCAGAGCCGTGACGACGAGGATGGCACCGACCACCACCAGAGGCAGCCTGCCGAGCAGCGGTGCGAGTGCGACCACGACTGCGAAAATGACCGCGCAATGGACGAGAACCGCCAGCGAAGTCCGTGCGCCGCCCTTGTAGCCCGCGGTCGATGAGGCCACGCTGACGCCGCCGCAAATGCCGCCCAGGAGCGGCGTTATCAGGTTCGCTGCGCCGATCAGGCGCAGCACGCGGTTCGCCGCGGTGCGCTGGCCGGTCATGCCTTCCACGATGCGCGAGCAGATGAGCGTGTCGAGCGAGGCGACGACCGCGAAGCTGAAGGCGAAAAGAAGAAGAGTCGGCAGCATATCGATCGCGGCCCGCTGGTAGGCGAACGCCAGCATGGCGCCGAAGTAATACCCGTCCGGGCCGCGTCCGGAGATGGGGCCGATGGTCGGCCCGAGCTTCGCCTCCAGCCCAGCGGCGACGAGCAGGTAGTACACGACGGTGCCAAAGAGCAGGCCGAGCAGCGCCGGGGGCAGGTGCCGCGACACGCGGGCGCCGTTCCAGATGACCGCGATCGTGGCCGCGCCCAGCGCCAGATTGAGGAGCTTCGCGTCCGCGAGCGCCGCGTAAAGCGCCGACAGCGGCAACCGGTGCGGCAGCCCGAGCATGATGTGCAGCTGCGAATAGAGGATCAGCAGCGCGGCGGCGTTCTGGAACCCCGCCATGACCGGCGAAGGGATGAACCTCACCAAGGCACCGAGGCGGGCCGCGCCGAAGACCATCTGGATGAGGCCGGCGAGCGACAGGGTGGCGAGCAGTGCGCCGGCCAGGTAGTACGGCTCGAGTTGGCCGAGCGGCCCGGCCGGCGGTTGGGCAAAGCCCTGCAGCGCGATCGAGCCGATCATGAACGCGATCAGGCTGCGAGGCGCGTAGATGGTGACGGTCCGCGCGCCCAGCACCAGCGCAACCAGCCCGAGAAAAATTGCGCCATACAGGCCCGCGAGAATGCCGATCGACAGAAACTGCTCGCCGAAAGGCGCGAAGGCGAGCAGCCCGAAACCGATGCTCATGGGGATCGACACCACCGCCGCCACGAGGCCGCCGGTCAGGTCGCCTCGAAGATTGCTCTTCCAGCTGCCTGGAAAAACTGCGAACGCGGATTCGCCGGCGCGAGGCGCGGCGCGCCCGGCGCGCACGATCAATGCCCTCCCTGAGCGGTTACGGCACCCGCCGGTTGCGCGTCGATCCAGTGGAAGTACTTGATGTACTGCCTGATCTCCGCGTCGGAAAGGCTCTGGTTCGGCATCGGAATGTTGTTGAACTCCTTCAGCATCGCCTTGGCTGAGGCGTCGGTCTGGAGCATTTTCTCCGGGGCCTTCAGCCATTTCGCGAGCCAGTCGTCGCTGCGCCGCTGGGTGACCCCCGCGACATCGGGCCCGAGCTTCTTGCCCTGGCCGACCGAGTGGCAGGCGAGGCATTTGCTTTCGAAAGCGAGTTTCCCGGCGACGGCTTCGGGATCGGTCGGCGCGGCTTCGGTCGCCGGCATGTTGTGATGCTCGAGCTCCCTCTCCTCGGTCTTGACGGTGGTCGAGATCAGGCCGATCGCTCCCTGCGAGGCGTTGGCGAAGTGGTGGTCGACCATGATGTAGGAGCCGTTTTCCGGGATCATGAATTCCACGATAGCGCTGTTGGAGGAGCCGAGCAGCGCCGTCTGCATGCCGCGGAACTGGTTGTCCGGGTTGCCTTCGAACCAGACGCGGTCGAAGATGGTGCCGACCACGTGAAAGCTCGAAGTCCTGCTCGGACCGACGTTGAGCACGAATAGGCGCACGCGCTCGCCGGGCTTGGCCGCGAGCGGCTTCTTCACCATGCCGTTGTGCGTCCCGTTGAAGACGGTGTGAGTGGGCTGCGCTCCGCGCAGCCGGTCTCCATCGAGCACGTAGAGCGGCGCCCCGCCGATCTTGCGCTTCTGCGGATCGGGCTTCGCGTAGAACTCGCTTTGCACGATCACGTATTCGCGGTCGACCTTGGTTGGATAGCCGCCGCGCGGCTCGACCACCACCGCCCCGTACATCCCCGAGGCGATGTGCTCGAGGATCATCGGCGTGCCGCAGTGGTACATGAAGACGCCCGGATAGTTCAGCGTGAACTCGAACTCGATCGTCTGGCCCGGAGCGATCGAGCGGTACTTGTCCTGCGGCGAAACCATCGCTGCGTGGAAGTCCATCGAATGCATCATCGGCGCGGCGGTGAGCTGCACGCCGGGCA
>DATHJM010000433.1:0-4202 GCA_035489775.1 Burkholderiales bacterium | reverse complement strand
CTGCGAGCGCGTATTTGCGCCGGATCTCAACGGGCATCCTTTGGTCTCGAACAAGTCGCTGTGGCGGCAGTTTCCGCTGCTGTCGAACCGGCGCTGGTTCTCGGGGAAGTACGTCCTGATCGGCGATGCGCTGCGCACCGTGCATTTCTCGATTGGCTCGGGAACCCGTCTCGGGTTCGAGGATGCGATCGCGCTCGACCGGGCGTTCGGCGAAGCGGGCGAGGACGTGCCGCGCGCGCTCGCGGCGTTCGAGCGCGAGCGCAGGCCCATCGTGGAAAAACTGCTCGCCGCGGCGAACGCGAGCTCGTACTGGTACGAGCGCTTTCCGGAAAAAATGCACGAGCCGACCTGGCGGCTCGCTTACGATTACATGACGAGAAGCGGGCGCATGACGGATGACCGGTTGCGGCAGCAGGCGCCGAAATTCATGGCGAGCGTCGAGGCGCAACGACGGAGCGGAAGGTGATGTGCGGCGTGCTACACTCGCCCGAACGACGGGACCCGAAGAATGGACTTGGCCACGAAGGAGCAGTCATCGAGTAGCGCCATCAGCGAGCTGCAAAGGCACCTGCGGGACGGAAGTTTCGTCCTGACCGCCGAGCTTTCCCCGCCGGTGTCCACCGATCCTGCCGAATTCATAGACCATGCGCTCGCGTTGCGCGGGCTCGTCACCGCGATCAATGTGACCGACGGCGCAGGATCGAAAGCCCACATGTCGAGCCTTGCGGCGTCGCACTTCCTCGTGCGGAGCGGCGTCGAGCCCATTCTGCAGATCACCTGTCGCGACCGGAACCGCATTGCGCTGCAGGCCGAGCTGCTCGGCGCCGCTGCGCTCGGCATACGCAACATTCTCGCGCTGCGCGGCGATGATCCCAAGCTCGGGGACCAGCCGGAGGCGAAGCCGGTTTTCGACCTGGATACGACCGCCTTGCTCGCGACGGCGCAGCGGATGCGCTCGGAGCACCGGCTTCCCTCGGGCACCGAGATCAAGGGCGCCGTAAAGTTCGTGCTGGGCGCGGCGGAACTGCCTGTCGATCCTCCGGCCGGCTGGCGTCCCGACGGCTTGCTCGCCAAGATGCAAGCCGGGGCCGAATTCATACAGACGCAGTTCTGCATGGATCCCGATGCGGTGCGTCGATACGCGGCGCGATTGCTCGACCTGGGCGTGGCGCAAAAACTGCCGATCCTGATCGGAATCGCCCCGATTCCTTCGGCGCGCTCGGCGCGCTGGATGAAAGAGAAGCTGTTCGGAGCGATGATCCCGGACCGGCTCGTGGAGCGGCTCGAGCGCGCCGCCGACCCGAAAGCCGAGGGCAGGAAAATCTGCGTCGAGCTTCTGCAGCAGCTCGCGGAGACCCCGGGTGTGGCCGGCGCACACGTGATGGCGCCGGCTTTCCATTCCGCGATCGGCCCCGTGATCGAGTCTTCCGGCGTGGCGGGAACGAAGCGCGCGGGCGCGAGGCGCTGACTCACGCCGCTGCGAAACGGGCGACATGGCATTCACCCAGCGTTTCATCGAGGTCGACGGTTGCAGGATCAACCTTCGCCGCGGCGGATCGGGAGAGCCGCTCCTTTATCTGCACGGGGCGAACGGCGCGCCGGCGGTCATGCCTTTCATGGAGAAGCTCGCGGAGCGCTTCGACGTGCTGGTTCCAGAGCATCCGGGATTCGGCGCATCCGACGAGCCCGAGTGGCTCGAGAACATGCACGATCTCGCGTATTTCTACCTAGATGTTCTCCAAAGCCTAGAGCTTCGCGGCGTCCACCTCGTCGGCAGCTCGCTCGGCGGCTGGCTCGCTCTGGAGATGGCGGTTCGCGACGCCTCGCGAGTCAAGTCGCTGGTGCTCATCGGACCGGCCGGGATCTCGGCGCCCGGCGCAAAGCCCGGTGATATTTTTCTCTGGTCGCCGGAGGAGCTGGCGCGCAACCTCTTTTTCGACCCGGCGCTGGCGGACAGGATGCTCGCGCAGCCGATGACGCCCGAGTTCCTGGACGTCTCGCTCAAGAACCGCCACACCGTGGCTCGTCTCGGCTGGGAGCCGCGCATGCACGACCCGTTTCTCCACAAGTGGCTGCGCCGCGTAGACGTACCGGTAAAGATAATCTGGGGCGAAGCCGACAAGATCCTGCCTGTCGCGTACGCGAGCGAGTTCAAGAGGCTGATGCCGCGAGCGGAGGTCGAAATCATCCCGCGCTGCGGGCATCTGCCGCAGGCGGAGAAGCCCAATGAGTTCTGCGACATCGTCACGCGATTCGCAGGGAAGGGGTGACGCCATGGAAGTGGTCCTGTTTCACCTGATGCCTTACGCCGATCTCGACCTGAAAGCCGGCCGCGAGCACGGCACTGTGTGGGTCAACCTGCCGAATTCGAATTTCGATCCCGTGAAGGGTCACAAGCTCTACAACCGCTATCTCGACGAGTTGGAGTACGGCGAAGAGCTCGGGTTCGATGCCATCGCGGTAAACGAACACCACCAAACCGCGTACGGGCTCATGCCTTCGCCCATCGTCACCGCTTCGGCGCTCGCGCGCCGGACCCAGCGCGCGAAAATCGCCATCCTGGGTAGCGCGCTGCCGCTGCGCGAGCATCCTCTGATGGTCGCCGAGGAGCACGCGATGATCGACGTGATCACGGGCGGCCGGCTGATCAGCGGTTTCGTTCGCGGTATCGGCGCCGAGTATCACACCTTTGGCGTGAATCCGACTTTCTCGCACGACCGCTTCCACGAGGCGCACGACCTCATCGTGCGCGCCTGGACCGAGCCCGGCCCGTTCTCTTTCCAGGGACGGCATTACAACGTTCAGTATGTGAACCTCTGGCCGCGGCCTTACCAGAAGCCGCATCCCCCTATCTGGATTCCTTCTCAGGGGAGCAAGGAAACGATCGACTGGGCGGCGCACCCGGACCGGCGCTACACCTACCTGCAGACTTTCAGTCCGGCAAACGTGGTGCAGCGCTATCTGAAGATGTACCGCGACACCTGCGCAAGCTTCGGCTACGAGGCGGAGGACCGGCAGCTCGGCTGGGCGGTGCCTGTATACATTGCCGAAACGGATGAACTTGCCCGGCGCGAAGCGAAGCTGCACTTCGAGGCTTTCCGCAATGTCTTCCTCAAGATGCCGGTCGAGATGCTGCTGCCTCCCGGCTACACTTCGCGCGAGTCGCTCAAGAATGTGATGAAGGCGAAAGCTGCGATCTTCGGCGACATCACCCTCGAGAAGTCGATCGAGCTGGGACTTATCATCTGCGGCAGCCCCGCGACGGCGCGCCGAGCGCTCGAGTCCTACTGGAAGGACATGCGCTTCGGAAATCTTCTCGTGCTCTGCCAGTTCGGAACGCTGCCTGCCGATCTTACGCGCCGGAACATGGAGCTTTTCGCACGGGAGGTGATGCCGGCTGTGAAAAGCATGGCGTCGAACGTCATACCCGCATCGGGAACCGCCACGGCGACCTTATCGTCCTGATCGGTTACGCAGGCACACTGGATACCTTCTTGCGGTTGCCTCTGATCTCGTAGACCAGCAGGGCGACGCCGAGCACTCCACCGGCGGCATTCAGCCAACCGTTGATCGTGGAGGCCTGGAACGGCATCAGGAGCAGGAGGCCCGCCAGACCGAATGCTATCCGCATCGGCGGCGGCATCACCCTCATGGCATAGCCGGTGAAGGCGGCGCACACGAACCAGATGCCGGCGATCGACAGGATCATCACGAGTCCGATCTCGAGCGCGCGGCCCCGCATGATCAGCGCCGGCGAGTAGACGAAGAGGAAGGGCACGATGTAGGAGGCCCAGCCGAAGCGCATCGCGGTCCAGCCCGCCGCCATCGGATCGGTTTTGGCGATGGTCGCGGCGACGAAGGCCGCGGTCGCAATCGGCGGCGTGATGAGCGACATGATGCCGAAATACAGGATGAAGAGGTGCGCCGCCATCGGCGTGACCCCGACCTTGACGAGCGCGGGCGCCACCAGGATCGCCAGCATGACGTAGACCGCGAGGGTCGGCAGGCCGAGCCCCAGTACGATGTTGGTGACCGCGCAGATGATGAGCAGCAGGAGCAGGTTCTCGGCGCCGAGGTTGACGAGGTAAGCGGTAAGCGCGAAGGACAGGCCGCCGGCCTGAAAGAGACCCAGCACGTAGCCGCCGATCGCGCTGATGACGATGATCGCGCACACCCCGATGCCGGTCTCGATGATCGCGCGC
>DATHJM010000432.1:0-5584 GCA_035489775.1 Burkholderiales bacterium | reverse complement strand
AGGCGGCACAAAGTAGGCGATTTCCTGCGGCTGGTAGGGGTTGCTCACGTCGAACGCGCGCACGCCGCCGCCGAAGAAGGTGCCGACGATCACGTCATCGGATTTCCAGGAGCCCGGCACCGGCAGGTTCTCGTGCAGGTTGTGCGCGCCGAAACGCCCGCCGTTTTTTGCAAAGGCCTCAACGGGCGGCAGGGGAAAGGTGCTGATCGGCACGAGGTTCGACTCGACCCGCGCATCCACCACCCAGACGAGCTTGGGCCAGTCCTTGCCGTCGGGCTGGACGCACTCGTCGCTCACGATAAGGAGCCCGCGGCCGAAAAGCGGCAGCACCGTGTGCGTGAAGCCGGTATAAGGCGGCGAATAGCGCCAGTGAGAGATAAGCTTTGGTCGAGATTTGTCGGCGATGTCGAGGATCACCGCGCCGCCCGAAATGTAGCCGATATAGGCGCGGTCCGGCCGCTCGGGAAAGACGTTGGTGTTATGCGCGCGAAAGCCCGAGTCGAACTTCGGATGGCGCGCAAGCGGCGGCGCGGAGTCGCCCACGCGCGTGCCGGGCAGCCACCAGCGTCCCACCTCTTCGGGTTTCGCGGGCTTGCGCACGTCGATAATTCGGTAGAACTGGTCGTCGGCGGGATTGTGCGGCTGGAAGTCCGGCGCGCCCGATGCCATGTGCACGTATTCCCCGTCGACGAACCACACGGCGTGCACGCCGCGCGAATGCGCGCCCGACGCGTCGAAATGCGAAATCAGCTTCGGCTTTTCCGGCGTGCTGATGTCGAAGAGGTCGAAGCCCGCGGGCTTGGTATTCACGGCGCTCGTCTGATACGCGACCGCCATGGTGTCGCCGACCACGTCCAGGGAATTGGAGCGCACCTTCGCGTGCGGCAGCTCGGTCTGCACCACCACGCGGGGATTTTTGGGATCGGTGACGTCCACCGCAGTGAAATTCTTGGGAGCGGATTCGTGCGCGAGCCACAGGATCCTCCGTCCGTCGCGCGCGAGCTGCATGCCCATCCCCTCGCCGATGCCGCCGAAGCCCTGCAGCTCGTGGTGCGACAGGAGCTTCATGTTGAGAGCGAGCGTCTGATCGGGACGGGAGGCGATTCCTGGAAGCGTTTGAGCCATCTTGATTCCTGTGTGAAGGGGGTGCGGCAAAGGCGTAATGGTACCGCCTCTCGCGCCGGGGAACGCACCCGGCAATTCCCGAAACAATTCAGGTACACTCGGTGGCCAAATGCGGGCCGCACCGCAGGCCCGGCCAATACAGGAGGAGACACCCATGCACAAACCGCTGGCAGTTGCGTTCGCCGCCTGCGCCGCGCTCGCCGCCGACGCGGCTCTCGCGCAGTCTTATCCAGCGAAGCCTGTGAAACTGATCGTGACCTATCCTCCGGGCGGCAGCTCGGACCTGATGGCGCGGGTCTTCGGCCAGAAGCTCGGCGAAGTGTGGGGGCAGACCGTGATCATCGAGAGCAAGCCGGGCGCGGCCGGCTCGATCGGAATGGATTTCGCGGCCAAGCAAGCCCCCGATGGCTACAGCTTCGTCGTCGGCAACATCGGACCCGCGGCGGTCAATCCTCTCCTGTCGAAAGTGCAATACGACGTGCAGCGCGATTTCGTCGCCATTTCGCTCATATCAACGGGCCCCAACATCCTCATCGTCCACCCTGATGTGCCCGCGAAGTCCTTGCGCGAGCTGACCGACCACGCCAAGTCGAGCTCGGGCAAGCTCAACTACGGCACCAGCGGCCCCGGGAGCATCTCGCATCTTGCAGGCGCGATGTATACGAACCTCACCGGCGTGAAAGCAACGGAAGTTCCGTACAAGGGCGGCATCCTCGGCGTGCAGGATCTCGTCGCGGGGCACATCCAGTACATATTTTCCGATTCGCTGCCGGCGATGCAATTCATCAAGGCCGGAAGAGCGCGCGCGTTGTGCGTCACCGGCGCCGAGCGCAGCCCGATCATGCCCGAGCTTCCGCCTTGCGCGGAATCGGTGCCGGGCCTCGTCGCGGTGAACTGGTGGGGCGTCTTCATGCCCGCGGGAACGCCCAAGGCCATCACCGACAAGTTCCACGCCGACCTCGTCAAGACGATGCAGGACGCGGAAGTGAAGAAGAAATTCGCCGACTTGGGCGTCGAGGCGGTCTACAGCACCCCCGAGCAGTTCGTCGCATTCATGAAATCCGAAACGGCGAAGTACGCCAAGCTGATCAAGGAGGCGGGAATAAAGGTGGATTAAAGGCGGACTGCTGACGCAGCCGCTTTAATTCCGCCGGTTGGAGCGGACGCGGCCGCCGCTCAACCGGCGGGAGCGTTTCTTTCGCACGCGCGGATTTCCCGCCATTTGCTCCAGCACAGCGCACACCGCGCCGGTGTCTTCTTTTCCGAGCCCCATCGCCATCGCGGCGTTGTAGATCGGCGCGCTCGCCGCAAAAAGCGGCGTCGGGCAATCGAGCTCGCGCGCGAAGTCGCCGATGATGGTCATGTCCTTCTGCCATACCTCGTTCTTCATCGTAGCCTCGGAGTAGTCGCCTTTCACCATCATCGGCCCGCGCACCTGGAACATGCGCGAGCCGCCGGCGCCGCCCGCGACGACTTTCAGCACCTGCGCGGGATCGAGGCCCGCCTTCATGCCGAGCACCATCGCTTCGGCGGCCGCGACGTTGTGGATCGCAACGAGCAGGTTGGCGACGAATTTCATTTTCGAGCCGTTGCCGAAGTGCCCGACGTAGTAGTTCGCGCTGGTGAAGCCCTGCAGCACCGGGACGGTCTTGCGGTAGGCGGTGCGATCGCCGCTCACGTAGATGAGCAGGTCCTTGACGCGCGCCTGCGCCCCCGTGCCGCTCAAGGGGCAGTCGAGCAGGGTCACGCCGCGCTTCGCAAGCATGTCCCGCGCCGCTTCCTTCACCGGGATCGGGAGCGTGCTCGTCTCGATCACGATCGTGCCACGGCCGGCGGATTGCGAAAGCTCGGCGGCAGTCCGCGCAAGGGCGCCGGCAGAGGGCAGTGAGGTGATGATGATGCTCGCGCGCCGCGCGACCTCGCGCGGGCTTCGCGCCGCGATGCCGCCCGAGCGCGCGTGCTCGGCGCGCCGGCGCGGAACGATATCGAAGCCGGCCACGCGAAATCCCGCGCGCGCAAGATTCGCCGACATCGCCGAGCCCATGATTCCGAGACCGATCATGCCCACCGTTTGCTGCTCCATTGCATTCCTCTTCTTCTGTTGGTCCGCAGACAAATACGCTACCATTCTCGCTCAAAAAAAGGAGGCGGAGTGGCGGGGTCGGCTTCGAGTTTGCTGGTCGGCGTGGACATCGGCGGCACGTTCACCGACTGCGTGGTGCTGGCGAAGGACGGCACGATCACCGCCACGAAAGCGTCTTCCACGCCCTCCAATTTCGCCGAAGGCATGCTCGCCGCGATGCGCGTGGCGGCCGAGCGCCTCGGGCTTTCGTTCGAGCAGTTCTGCGGCGAAATCGCGGTGCTCACCCACGGCACCACGGTCGGCACGAACGCGCTCATCCAGAGGAAGGGCGCGAAGGTCGGCTTGATCACGACGCAGGGCCACGAGGACGCGATCCACATCATGCGCGGGTCGCGCGGCGTGACCTCGCGCGACATCGTCAAGGTGGTCCACTTTCCCTCGAGCCAGAAGCCCGTGCCCATCGTGCCCAAGCGCCTGATCGAAGGCGTGTCGGAGCGCGTCGACTGCTTCGGCGAGGTGGTCGTGCCGCTCAACGAATCCCAGGTGGAAACTGCGATCAAACGACTCGTCGATCAAGGCGTCGAGGCGATCGGCGTCTGTTTTCTCTGGTCGTTCAAGTATCCGCCACACGAGCAGCGCGTGAAGGAGATGATCCGGAAAATCGCGCCCAATCTATTTGTCTCCTGCTCGACCGATATCGCGCCCAAGTGGGGCGAGTACGAGCGCGTCACCGCGACTGCGCTGAACGCCTACATCGGCCCGGTGATGGCGAAGTATCTGGGCAACCTGGACGGGCAATTGAAGAAATCCGGCTACCGGCAGCCGCTGCAGATCACGCAGTGCGGGGGCGGCTCGATCTCGGTGGACCGGGCGATCGAGTCGCCGCTCCTGACGCTCGACTCGGGCCCGGTGTCCGGCGTGACCGGGTCGCTGTACCTCGGGCGCCTTATGAGCTGCCCCAACATCATCACCACCGACATGGGCGGAACGTCTTTCGACGTCGGAATCATCTACGGCGGGCAGCCGGCCTACTCGTTCGTGTCCAACGTCGCGCAATACGAATATTTCCTGCCCAAGGTCGACATCCAGGCGATCGGTTCCGGCGGCGGATCGCTCGCACGCGTCGATGCGGCCGCGAAAACGCTCGCGGTGGGGCCGGAATCCGCGGGCGCCGATCCGGGGCCGGTCTGCTACGGCAAGGGCGGCACGATCGCGACCGTCACCGACGCCGACGTCGTGCTCGGATACATAAACCCGGATAATTTTCTCGGCGGGCGCATCAAGCTCGACAGGAAGAAGGCGGTGGACTCGGTGCAGCGCGTCGCCGCGGCGCTCGGTCTTTCGCTGATGCAGGCCGCGAGCGGAATCGCCAGGATCGCCGAATTCAAGATGGCCGACATCATCCGCAAGACGACCGTTGAGAAGGGCTTCGACCCGCGCGACTTCGTGCTGTTCGCCTTCGGCGGCGCGGGCCCGGCGCACGCGGGCGTGTTCGCCCGCGAGCTCGGGGTGCAGAAAGTCATCGTGCCGCAGAAGGAGATCGCCTCGACCTGGTGCGCCTTCGGCGCGGCCTCCGCCGACATCCTGCACGTCTACGAGCAGGTCGACATCCAGGCGAGCCCGTTCGATGCGGCGCGCGTGAATGCGGCACTCGATTCTCTGGAGAAGAAGGCGAACGCGCAAATGGACCGCGACGGCATCGCGCCGGCGCGCCGCGGCTACGGGTTTTCCCTCGACATGCGCCACAAGGGCCAGATCAACGAGGTCGAGGTGATGCTGCCGGAGAAGCGCGTCAGGAGTTCGCTGTGGGAAGCGCTGCACCGGCGCTTCTATGCGCGCTACGAGCAGCTCTACGGGAGCGGCTCGTCCTACGGCGAGGCGCGGCTGGAAATCGTGACGCTGCGCCTGCGCGCCACGGCCGCCACGCCGCGGCCGAAGCTCTCTGCCACGAAAAAGTTCAGCGCCAAGATCAGTCCAAAGGCGGCGAGCGGCAAGCGCGTCATCTACTGGTCCGACCTGAAGAAGGCGGCGGCGACGCCGGTCTACGATGGAGCCCTGCTCGCGCCGGGAAACCGCATCAAGGGCCCGGCGGTGATCGAGACGACCGACACCACGGTCGTGGTGCATCCGGGGCGCTCGCTGCGCGTGGATGCGTTCGGCAACTTCGAAATCAATTTCAGCAAGTAAGGTGAAGCGATGCCCAAAGTGAGCGAAATGAAGGACGCCGTCTTCGACGGCAGGAACATGGGCTACGTGCCGCCGAAGAAGCTTTCCATCTCGCCCAAGCTCAAGCTGCATCGAAAAAGCGCGAAAAACATCGACCCGATCACCTACGAGGTGATCCGCCACAGCCTGTGGCACGTCAACGAGGAGCAC
>DATHJM010000431.1:0-16359 GCA_035489775.1 Burkholderiales bacterium | reverse complement strand
ATCGAGAAGTTCGTGCTGGCAATGAACCTGTCGCCGACCGGATTCATGATCCTGGCTCAGCTCATTATCTTCGTCCTGGGCTGGCCGCTGGAGTGGACCGAGATCATCGTCATTTTCATGCCGATCTTCATCCCACTGCTGCCGCATTTCGGCATCGATCCGCTGTTCTTCGGGCTGCTGGTTGCGCTGAACCTGCAGACGGCGTTCCTGTCGCCGCCGGTGGCGATGGCGGCGTTCTACCTGAAGGGGGTGTCGCCGCCGCACGTGACCCTCAACGCGATCTTCGCCGGGATGATGCCGTTCATGGGGATCCAGGTGATCGCGTTGGTCTTGCTCTACGTGTTCCCGCAGATCGGGCTGTGGCTGCCGCAGTTGGTCTACGGCCGCTGAGCCCAACATCGCGCTCAGCCGAAGGGGCGGCCTCGGGCCGCCCTTTCCATTTACCGGAGATTCAACTTATATTTCGTATTGCCCCCGGCGCAGCGGGCGCGATCCTCTTCTGTAGCCGGCCCGCGGCAGATCCCTTTCCGGAGAAAACGTGAAACCCAAGATTCTCGTGACCCGCGCCACCTTCGACGACGTCATCGACAAGCTGCGCGAACGATTCGAAGTCGAGGACAACCAGAAGGACGACACGCCCTGGAGCGCCGAGGAGTTTCGGCGGCGGATCGCCGACAAGGACGGCGTGCTTCCCACCGGTTCGGACCGCGTGGACGCGGCGACGCTAACCGCGGCGCCGCGACTGAAGGCCGTGTGCAACATCGCCGTCGGCTACAACAACATCGACCTCGCCGCCTGCAGCGAGCGGGGCATCCTCGCGACCAATACGCCGGGCGTGCTCGACGATACGACCGCCGACATGACCTGGGCGCTGCTCATGGCCGCTGCGCGGCGCGTAACCGAGGCCGAGCGCTGGCTGCGTGCCGGAAACTGGAAGGGCTGGAAGAACGACCAGTTCCTCGGCGTCGACGTGCATCACGCGACGCTCGGAATCATCGGCATGGGCCGCATCGGACAGGCCATCGCGCAGCGCGCGAAGGGATTCGCGATGCGCGTCCTCTACCATAACCGCAGGCGCGTGCCGAAGGCGGTCGAAAAGCAGCTGGGCGCGAAGTACGTGAGCATGGAGAAGCTCCTCGAGGAATCCGATTTCATCAGCCTCAACATGCCGTATTCCCCGGAGGCCCATCATCTGATCGGTGCAAAAGAGATTGCGGCGATGAAGCCGACGGCGGTGATCGTCAACGCCGCGCGCGGCGGCATCATCGACGATGTGGCGCTGGTGACGGCTCTGAAAGAGCGGCGCATCGCTGCGGCCGGCCTCGACGTGTTCGAAGGCGAGCCGAAATTCAATCCGGGGTTCCTGGAAGTGGACAACGTCGCTCTCGTTCCGCATATCGGCAGCGCAACGCGCGCCACGCGCACGGCGATGGCCATGCTCGCGAGCAAGAACCTGAGTGCGGTGCTGTCGGGCAAGCGCCCGCCCAACCTCCTGAATCCTGAAGCCTGGCCGAAGCGGCGCCGCTAGGCGAGCATCGCATGGTGTCCGGGAAGCAAGCCGCGAAGCCGGCCCTGTCCGAGGACTTGAGAGGGGTCGTTCAGGCGCTCTCTGACGGGTCGCTGGCTGCTCGCGCTTACTGCGAGTCGCGGCTCGCGCGTATCCGCGCGGGCGAAGGCAGGCTCAAAGCGTGGATTGCGCTCGACGACGGGCGGGCACTCACGCTCGCCGCCGCACGCGACGCCGAGCGCGCGCAGGGCGTGCCCACCGGCGCGTTGCACGGTGTTCCGGTCGGGGTGAAGGACATCTTCGATACCGATGACTTGCCTACCGAGATGGGTTCGCCCGCGTTCGTCGGCAATCAGCCCGGAAAAAACGCCGAGCTAGTCAAAAGGATCCTCGTCGCCGGCGGCTACGCGCTCGGCAAGACTGCCACTACCGAATTCGCCTTCATGCATCCGGCCGAGACGCGTAATCCCTGGAACCCGAGGCACACGCCGGGTGGTTCCTCCTCCGGTTCGGCCGCTGCCGTGGCGGCCGGCCATGTTCCGGTTGCGGTGGGCACGCAGACCAACGGTTCGGTGATCCGGCCCGCGGCGTTTTGCGGAGTGGTGGGCTTCAAGCCGAGCCTGGACAGCCTGCCCATTCAAGGCGCGCTCCCCTTTGCCGAGACCCTGGACCAGGTGGGCGTGTTTGCCCGCACGGTCGCCGACACCGCCTACTTCGCCTCCAGCCTCGCGGAGTCCGGCACGTTTGCCCCGGAGATCGAGGCGCTCTCGCGTCCGCCGAAAATCGCAGTCTTGCCGCGCTTTCCCTGGAACGCGGCGGAACCGGCCGCGGCGAAACATCTGCAGATGAGCCTGAAGCGCCTCGCCGAAGCCGGAACGGAATTGAAAGCCGTTGCGCTGCCCGATGACTTCGACGAAGCGCATCGGGTGCACCGCACGATCATGCTCTACGAGGGAGCCCGCGAGCACGCTCCGAGGCAGGCGGTGCACCGGCGCGTCATGAGCGCTGCGCTGAACGCCGCGATCGACGAGGGGCTCGCGATGTCGCACGACGATTATCGCAGCGCGCTCGCGAAGCGCGCGGCGCTCGCCGTGCTCGCACGCGATCTGTTCGAGGACTGTGACGCACTCGCATCGCTTCCTGCGCCCGGAGTCGCCCCGGCGCGGCTCGATGTCACCGGGGATCCGAGCTTTTGCACGCTCTGGACGCTGGTCGGATTTCCCGCCCTTACGCTGCCTGTCGGCCTGTCCGACGGCGGCCTGCCCTATGGGATGCAACTCGCAGGCGCCGCAGGCGGCGACGATCGGCTCCTGCGCGTCGCAAGCTGGTGCGAGGCGGTGATCGGCTTCAACGGTTCTCCGGAGTGAGCGGCGGAAACGCGCTCGGCGAGGGTCCAGCCTGCTGGCGGGGCCAAGCCTTTTCGGCTACGCTACGCGGCTCCGGAGCTGCACCTCGTGAAGAAAAGCACCTTTCCGACGCCGCAGGATGCAGAGGCCGCATTCTACGAGGCGCTCGAAGCGGCTGAGCTCGAGGCCATGATGGAAGTGTGGGCCGAGGACGAGGAGATCGTGTGCGTGCATCCCGGGGGAGCCAGGCTCGCGGGCTACGATCAGGTGCGCGAGAGCTGGGCGCAGATTCTCGGCTCGGGCCAGCGGCTCAAGGTTCACGTTTCCAACCAGGTGGTGCTCTCGGGGATGATGCTTGCGATCCACAGCGTGCACGAGAACATCCTGGTGCAGGGCGAGTCACGCTCGCGCCCGCCGGTCGTCGCCACCAACGTCTATCTTCGCACCGGCAACGGCTGGCGCATGATCCTGCATCACGGATCGCCCGCTCCGCAGGCACCCCGCGCTCCCGCCGAGTCGCCGAAAATCCTGCATTGAGTCCAGGACCCTACCGAGCTCCGTGGTGGCTGCCCGGCGGACACCTGCAGACTCTGTACGGCCCGCTGTTCGGCGGTTCGAGGGTCGATTGGAAGAGAGAGCGCTGGGACACGGCGGACGGCGATTTCATCGACGTCGATCGTCTGCCCGGCCCTGCCGGTGCTCCGCTCGTCGCCCTTTTTCACGGCCTCGAGGGCGGTTCGAGCAGCTTCTACGCCGGCGCGCTTGCGCTGGAGCTCGCACGGCGAGCCTGGCGCTGCGCGGTGCCGCACTTTCGCGGTTGCTCCGGTGAGCCGAACAGGCTACCGAGGGCCTATCACATGGGTGACGCGGACGAGATAGGCTGGATCCTTCGGCGCTTGCGCGGGGAATCTTCCGGCGCACCGCTCTTCGCGATGGGCGTGTCGCTCGGCGGCAATGCACTTCTCAAGTGGCTCGGCGGGGACGCGCAGGCGAAGGACGTTCTTGCCGCGGCGGCCGCGGTGTCGGCCCCGGTCGATGTCACGGCGGCGGGCGATGCGCTCGGCCGGGGGTTCAACCTTGTCTATACGCGCGCGTTTCTCTCGACGATGAAGAAAAAGGGCGAGCAAAAGATCGAGTGTTTTCCCGGGCTGTTCGACGGCAAGGCGATGCGCCGCGCGCGCACGCTGCGTGAATTCGATAACGTCGTCACCGCACCTCTGCATGGATTCCGGGATACCGACGACTACTGGAGGCGCGCGAGCGCGAAGCCCGTACTCGGGCGCATCGAGGTGCCGACTTTGCTCTTGAACGCCCGCAACGACCCGTTTCTGCCGCAAGCCGCACTTCCGGGTCTCGACGAGGTGTCTCCCTCGGTGCGCCTCGAGTTTCCAGACCAGGGCGGGCACGCCGGGTTCGTGAGCGGTCCGTTTCCCGGGAATCTGGGCTGGATGCCGCGGCGGGTCGCTGCGTTCTTCGCGGAAGCGATGGCCGGACGCGAGACGGCATCGCCCGCGTACGCGAATGGGATAATCGCGGATCAAGGCGCCCGATGAATCTGCCTCCTCAGGAAATCTTCAAGGCCTACGACATCCGCGGCGTCGTCGGCAAATCGCTCACCCGCGAAGGCGTGCGGCTGATCGGGCAGGCGCTCGGCAGCGAGCTGCTCGAGCGCAGCAGCGGGGGCGGCAGGCCGGAGATAGCGGTGGGCCGCGACGGCCGGCTCTCCGGGCCCGAGCTCGCGGAGGCGCTGATGGAGGGCATCCGGGCGAGCGGAGTGGACGTCGCAGAGATCGGAATGTTCGCAACCCCGCTCGCCTATTTCGCCGCGCACGAGCTGGGTTGCGGCAGCGCGGTCGCAGTCACGGGCAGCCACAATCCGCCCGAGTACAACGGACTGAAGATGGTGCTTGCGGGAACCACTCTCGCGGGAGAGGCCGTCCAGCGGCTGCGCCAGAGGATCGAGTCCGGCCAGCTCGCCCGTGGCGCGGGGCGGCACCGCCACGTCGAGATCCGCGAGGCTTACCTGAACCGCATCACTTCGGACGTGCGGCTTGCGCGTCCCATGAAAATCGCGGTCGACTGCGGCAACGGCGTCGCCGGCGTCACGGCGGGCGAGCTCTACCGGAGACTCGGTTGCGAAGTGCTGGAGCTCTATTGCGAAGTCGATGGCCGCTTCCCCAATCACCATCCCGACCCGTCCCACCCGGAGAACCTCGAGGACCTGATTTCCCTGGTGCAAAGGGAGCGCTGCGAGGTCGGGCTCGCTTTCGACGGCGACGGCGACCGGCTGGGGGTGGTGACCGCCGAAGGGAAGATTATTTTTCCGGACCGGCAGCTGATGCTGTTCGCGAAGGACGTCCTTTCGCGCCAACCGGGCGCCGAGATCATCTACGACGTCAAGAGCACGCGCAACCTCGCGCCCTGGATCCGCGGACACGGCGGCGTGCCGAGCCTGTGGAAGACCGGTCACTCGCTCATCAAGGCGAGGATGCGCGAGCGCGGCGCGGCGCTCGCGGGCGAGATGAGCGGTCACACTTTCTTCGTCGAACGCTGGTACGGGTTCGATGACGCGCAATACGCCGGCGCGCGCCTGCTGGAGATCCTGAGCAAGACGTCCGACGCCACTGCAACGCTCAATGCGCTTCCCGATTCGTTGAGCACGCCCGAGTTGCACTTGAAGCTCGCCGAGGGAGAGCCGCACCGCTTGATCGAAGCTCTGGGGAAGAGCGCTTCATTCCCCGGTGCGACCGAGGTGATCCGGCTGGACGGGCTGCGGGTCGAGTACCCCGATGGGTTCGGGCTCGCCCGGGCGTCCAACACGACGCCGGTGATCGTGTTGCGCTTCGAAGCCGAGGACGAGGCGGGCCTCGATCGCATCAAGTCCGAATTCCGGCGGGTTCTGCTTTCGGCCAAACCGGATGCGAAATTGCCGTTCTAGGAGGCATCTTGACGCGCGTACCGCTGATCGAAGAGGAGAAGCATCCCGAACTGGCCGGGCTGATCGCGACCATCAAGTCCGAGCGCGGAGGGAAGCTCCTGCACCTCTATCGCGCGCTGCTGAACAGCCCTCCGCTGGCCGAAGGCTGGCTCAAGCTTTTCACCGCTATCCGCCAGAAAGCGAAACTTGCCGGGCGTTACCGCGAGCTGGCCATCCTGCGCGTTGCGCTTTTGAACGGCGCCGAATACGAGTACCGAGCGCACGTGCCCTTCGCCCTGAAGGACGGCATGAGCCAGGAGCAAATCGGCGCGCTTCCAGGCTGGCAGTCATCGAAGAGCTTCGATGAACGCGAGCGCGCGGTGCTCGCGTACACGGACTCGATGACCCGCGAGATTCGCATAGCCGATCCGGTTTTCACCGAGGTGCGGCGGCACTTCGACGACAGGGAAGTGGTCGAGCTCACCGCCACGATCGCGGGCTATAACCTCGTGTCGCGATTCCTCGTGGCGATGCAGATCGATTAGGGAACTCGCGTTCCCGGGACATCAGCTCAAGCGAAGTCCGGCGGAATCAGATCCAGCCGGTCGGTGAAGATCGCGTCGACGCCCCAGGAAAACAAGCGCCGCGCGATCGCCGGTTCATTGACCGTGTAGCAAAGCAGCCAATAGCCGGCGCCGCGGACTTCAGCGCCCTGCGCCTCGGTCAGGTACTTGCAGTTGCAGTGTACGGACACACACCCGAGCGCCCGCGCGGCTTCTTCCCAATCCGACCCGAGGCGATCCGTCAGATATCCGCGATCGAGCTCGGGCGCGGCAGCGCGCGCAGCCTCGAGCGAGACCGGCTCGAAGGACGACAGCAGCGGTGCAGGCGAAGCGCCGCGCCATAGCTCCATAGCGAGCCTGGCGACGGCGACGGCGGTTTCACGCTCGAACCCTTGCGCCGGCTTGATCTCGACGTTGGCCCAGAGGCCGAGCTGGGCGCACAGCTTCCCGGCCTGCTCGAAGGTAGGCACGCGCTCACCGCGGTATTCGGGGCCGAACCAGGCGCCTGCGTCCAGGCTCGCGAGCCTTGCGTAGGGTGTCTCGGCCACGCTTCCTTGTCCGCTCGTGGTGCGATCCAGCGTTTCGTCATGGATCAGCAAGGGGACCTTGTCCGCCGAGAGCATTACGTCGAACTCCACCCCTTCAAAACCCATTGCCGCCGCCTTGCGAATACCGGCAAGGGTGTTCTCGGGTGCGAGCGCTCCGCCGCCGCGATGGCCCACTACTCGCGGATAAGGCCAGGTTCGATGCATGCGTCGGGTCGTAGCGGAGGGACGGTGCCGGAGACTATTATAGACACCGGAATCAACCGCGATTCTCGAAATGGAAGGTAAAAAAAAACGGGGGAAGGGAGGGTTTCCCCCGTTTAGCCGCCGTTTGCTGGGCCGGCGGGCAACCTGCACGCTCAGCAGAAACTCGTCTCGTCGCTGGGCGCCATGGAATTTACTATGACGGCATCATATCACCTGACTCGCTGCGGAACAATTGAAAATCGATCCCTCGTGACTTTTTCACGAATCGCAGGAGCTTCCGCGCGCACGCTCCCCCGGTGCTAGTATTCGTCCGGTTTTTTCCTGCAATTTTACGCATGGGCACAGCCCCGTTTTCGCTCCTTCGCATCCTGGCCGACGGCAGATTTCACTCCGGCGAGCGGCTCGGCCGGGTTCTGGGTCTTTCCCGCGCCGGCATATGGAACCTCATCAGGCGGATCGAAGCGTTGGGATTGCGCGTATTCAAAGTACGCGGCCGCGGTTACCGGTTGGCCGAAGCCCTCGATCTGTTCGAGTCGGATGTCCTTGCGGCGAGACTGAAGAAAGTCTTGCCGGAGCTTCGCGTCGAGGTGCTCGACGAATGTCCGTCGACCAATACCGTTCTTGCCCAGCGCGAGGCCGCGGGTGCGTCGCACGGCGCGGTACTCGTTTGTGAACACCAGAGCGCGGGGCGCGGCCGGCGCGGACGTTCCTGGGTTTCGGTGGTCGGCGGAAGCCTGGCATTCTCCATTCTGTGGCGTTTTCCCCGAGGCACCGGCGCGCTTGGGGGCTTGAGCCTCGCGGTGGCGGTCGGCGCCGCAAAGGCGCTCGAGCGACTGGGCACCCATGGCGTGGGGGTCAAATGGCCGAATGACCTGTATTGTGACGGGCGCAAGCTCGGCGGAATATTGATCGAGAGCTCGGGCGACATCTTGGGTCCGAGCGCCGTGATCGTAGGGGTTGGTATCAACGTGCGTCTGGGAACCCATACGCGCAAGCGGATCGGCGGGCCGGCAACCGACATCGCGAGCCACAGCGAGGCGGTGCCGTCGCGGACCGCAGTGTTGGTCGAGTCGCTCGAGTCCATTGCCGGAGTCCTCGCGCGGTTTTCCCGAGACGGCTTTGCGCCCTTTCGGGAGGAGTGGCTGCAACGCCACGCCTGGCACGGCAGGCGCGTCGCCCTGTTGCAGGCCGGCCGACGCGTGGCCGAAGGCAAGGTCGTCGGAGTGGCGGAGGACGGTGCGCTCATGCTCGCCTCGGTCGAGGGCATAGAGCGTTTCCACAGCGGTGAGCTCTCGCTCAGGCCGCGATGATTCTCGCGGTCGACTGCGGTAATTCGCGGCTGAAATGGGGGCTGCATGAAAACGGGGGCTGGAGCAAGACCGGCACGGTGCCTGTCTCGGAGATCGCCCGCCTTGAGAAAAGCTGGAAGAGACTCGCGCCCGCCGACAAGGTCGTCGTCGCGAACGTCGCGGGACGGTCCGTGCGCAAGAAGCTGGAGGCCATTTTCGCTCGACGATCCTTGGTCCCCGCCTGGGTAAAGGCGAAGCGGCGCGAGTGCGGGGTCACGAACGGCTATGGGCAGCCGGACCAGCTCGGGGCCGATCGCTGGGCCGCGCTGATCGGAGCCTGGTCGATTCTCCACGGTCCGTGCCTCGTGGTCACTGCGGGCACTGCAACCACGATTGATGTACTGAGGGGCGACGGCAGGTTCCTCGGCGGCGTGATTCTTCCGGGCGTCGATCTGATGAAACGTTCGCTTGCTAGCAACACCGCGGGACTTCCGCTCGCAAGAGGGCGTTTTTCCGCCGCACCCCGCAACACCGCAGATGCCATCGAAACCGGCTGCCTGCTCGCGCAAGCCGCGGCGATAGAGCGCGCTTTCGCGACGATGGAGCGTGGCGCAGCGTGTGTGCTCGCGGGGGGAGCCGCAAGCCGGATTGCCCGGCACCTCGGCATTCCCGTGCGGGTTGTGGATAATCTGGTGCTGGAAGGCCTTGTGCGAATTGCCGAGGACGCGGTGGAATGACCCACAGGAACGTCGTGAAAACCGTCTCTTTCCTGCTGCTGCTCGCCAACCTGGGCTTTTTCGCCTGGAACTATTTTGGCTCGGGTCGTGCTTCGGACGAGCCGCAGCTGATGGAGCAGCAGCTCAACCCGCAGGCGATCCGACTGCTTCGCGCAGACCAGGTCGCGGCGCTTGCCGCTGAACGTGCCAAGCAGACCGCAGAGCGCCCAAAACCGCCTCCCAAGGCGAGTGTCGCTGCCTGCCTCGAGCTCGGCGCGTTCAATCCGGGCGACGTCGCCCGCGTGCAACAGGTTCTTGAACCGCTTGCCCTCGGGTCAAGACTCTCTCAGCGGCGCGCGGAGGAAATCGCGACCTACTGGGTATTCATGCCGCCGCAACGCGACCGGCAGGCGGCAAACCGGAAAGCCGCCGAGCTCAAGAAGCTGGGCGTCGAAGACTTCTTTATCGTGCAGGAAGATCCCAAGTTCCGATTCGCGATTTCTCTCGGTGTGTTCAAAACCGAGGAGGCAGCCCGGACGCGGCTCGCGGAGTTGCGCTCCAAGGGTGTGCGAACTGCCCGGGTCGGTCCGAGGGAAACATCCGTGCAGAAAGTCTACTTTATCGTTCGCGAAGTCCCCGATGCGCTGGTCTCGAGACTGAACGAGTTGCGCCAGAGCTTTGCGGGAAGCGAGCTGAAGGACTGCCCGCCGGAGGAAAAGCGCAAAGGAAATTAGCCGAGAATCTAACCGAGAATCTTCTTGAGCAGCGCGGTCGTCGAGCGCTGATGCCTGAAGGGAATCGAATGCACGCTTCCGCCCCAGCCCCGCACCTCGGCTGCTCCGACCATCGCCTCGGGTTTCCAGTCGCCGCCCTTGGCGAGCACCTCCGGCCTGGAGGCAAGTATCAGCGCGAGGGGCGTGTCCTCATCGAACCACGTCACCAGATGGACGGATTCAAGCGCCGCCACCACCGCCATGCGATCGGCGAGGGAATTGAACGGGCGCTCCTCGCCCTTGCCGAGGCGTTTCGCCGACGCGTCGCTGTTGACGGCGACGAGAAGCGTCGCCCCCAGGGCGGCCGCTTCGGCGAGATAGGCGACGTGCCCGCGATGCAGGATGTCGAACACGCCGTTGGTGAACACCAGGGGCCGCGCACGGGAGCCGAGCCACGCCGCAAGCTCCTGAGGCGGGCAGATCTTGCGCTCGAACGGGGCCTCCATCGCGCCTATTTTGACAGAACGACCCGCCGGCTGTAACTTAGGCTCACCCTATCCAGGTACTCGCCAGTGCGTATTCTGTTCGGACTATTGCTCGCTGCTTCGGTCTCGGCGCCCGCGCTCGCCGCGTGCCCGCCGCTTCTCGACCATACCTTTCCGAGCCTGACCGATCAGGCCACGCCGCTATGCCAATTCGAGGGCAAGGTGCTGCTCGTGGTGAATACGGCAAGTCAATGCGGGTACACGCCCCAGTACGAAGGCCTCGAGGCGCTGTACCGCCGCTACCGCGAAAAGGGACTGGTCGTGCTGGGTTTCCCCGCCAACGATTTCGGCGGCCAGGAACCGGGGGACAACCGCGACATCGCCAAATTCTGCGAGGCCAACTACGGCGTGAGCTTTCCGATGTTCGCGAAATCCGGCGTGTCGGCGGGCAACGCCAACCCCCTTTACGCGACGCTTGCGGCGAAAACCGGTGAGCGGCCTCACTGGAATTTTCACAAGTACCTGATCGACCGCTCGGGCGAGAAAGTGCTGTCCTTCGACAGCGGTGTGACGCCCGGCGACCGCAGGCTCGTCGGCGAGATCGAGCGGATGCTTGCAGCAGCGTCCGGACGCAGACCCTAAACGCGGCTTCGGGCCGGTTCCTATTTCTGGGCGGGCGGGACAACGTACTCGAAGACGCGGACGACTTTCTGTACGCCTCCGGTGCCGCGCGCGACCTCGGTCGCGGCGTCCGCCTCCTCTCGCGTGACCAGACCGAGCAGAAACACGACCCCTGCCTCTGTCACGACCTTGACATCGGTGGGCCGAAACTTCCCGTTTCCGAGAAAATTGCCTTTGACCTTGCTGGTGATGTAGGCATCGTTGCTGCGGGAGGCGGCCGAGCTCGCACCGGCGATCTGCAGCTCGTTGACCACGGTCTTCACCTGCGGCACTTCGCTCACGATTTTTTCCACTTCCGCTTTTGCCTGAGCGGTGGGCACTTCGCCGGTGAGCAGCACCGTGTAGTTGTAGCTGGTGATGTTGACGTGTCCCTGGCCCTTGAGCGCGTCGCCGACGCGGCTGCTCGCGGCGAATTCGATCCGCTGATCGGCGAACATCACTTCAGTCTGGCGACGGTCGGCGGCGAGCACCACCCCCGCTGCAACCCCGCCGACTATGAGAGCATCGACGCAAGCCTGGAGCGCCGTGGCCGAAACGAAGAGCAGCGCCACGGCCGCGTACCGCCTTGCTGCGGGAGAGCTTCTCATTCGGCCCCCAACAACATGCAATCTATGCCGTCGCACAGACAATGCAGGGTGAGAAGATGCACTTCCTGAATCCGCGCAGTTTGCGAATGGGGCACGCAGATATGCACGTCCTCCGAAGCGAGCAGCTTTGCGATCTCGCCTCCGCCGCGGCCGGTGAGGGCGACCACGCGCATCTCGCGCTCGTGGGCTGCCGAGACCGCGCGCGCCACGTTTTTTGAGTTGCCGCTGGTGGAAATGCCGAGGAGCACGTCACCCGCCTGACCCAGGGCAGCGAGCTGCTTCGAGAACACCTGCTCGAATTCGTAATCGTTTGCGATCGCGGTCAGGGTGGAGGTGTCGGTCGTCAGGGACATCGCGGCGAGCCCGGGACGTTCGCGCTCGAAGCGATTGAGCAGCTCGGCGGAAAAATGCTGGGCATCGGCGGCTGAACCGCCGTTTCCGCACGCAAGGATCTTGCCGTTGGCGAGCAGGCATTTCACCATGATTTCCGTGGCGCGGGCGATCGGCTCGGCGAGCGCCTCGTGTGCCTTCAGTTTCAGCTGGGCGCTGTCGTTGAACTGGCGGCGGATGCGCGCCAGCAGGTCCACGCTTTCCTCGGCCGGGTGGGCGATGACGGCTTTCATACGAACATCATTCTACCGTAACCCTCTTCGCGCACGCGCCGGGCCCTTGGGCACCGCCGGAGCTGCGGGAGCGGGACCCGGCAAACCTCAGGCGGAGAATGCGTCGCGTATCCATTCGACCCGCGGCGGCTCGAGGCGATCAAGGAGCACAACGTCGAACCGGCAGGCCACTTCCCTCTTGCCCGCGAGGTAGTGGCGCGCCGTGGCGATGATGCGCGCCTGTTTGCGCGCATCGACGCTGTAAGCGGCGCCGCCGAAGTCCTTGGAGTGCCGCAACCTGACTTCGGTAAAAACAACGGTATCCCGATCCCGCAGGATAAGATCGATCTCGCCCCAGCGGCAGCGGTAACGGGTTTCGATCACAGCCAGGCCCTTGCGCTTCAAATAACCCGCCGCGATCTGCTCGGCACGATCGCCGGACTTCATCTCGCGTTTTCGAGCGACACGCCGGCGCCGTCGCGGAACACCGCCTGGATCGGCTCGCGCTGAAGCGTATTGCCCCCGCGGTAGGAGATCTTGCCGGTCACCCCGTCCAAGTTGATGGTTTGCTGCCCTCCGATCAACTCCCCTGCGATGCGGCAGGAGTCGATGCCGAGCGCGTAAAAACGTTGAAGCTCCGTGGAAAGGCTCTCCAGGCGCGGATAGACCATCACCGCGGCGTGGTCGGGCTGCACGAGCCAGGGCATGTCGACGAAGCGAATGCCGTTCAAATCCGAGTTGACGAGCGGGTCGTTCTTGCCGTCGTTGATCTGGGAGGTCGCGAAGACCTGGAGCTGGTTGTTCAGATAAGGTCGCACGGTGCGCGCCTGGTCGGCTTCCGCAGCGAGGAAAATGAATTGTGCCTGCGAGTCCGCCAGACCCCGGCGCAAGTCGACCAGGTCCGCTCGCGCCCCGAACTCCCGCACGTCGCTGATCCTTCCGCCGAGCGAGAACCATTCGTCCGCGAAAGCCCGGCTCAGGCGCTTGGCGAGCAGGTTCGACGCCTGCACGACTGCGCCCTCGCGCAGCCCGCGCGCGAAAGCGATCCGAGCCACCGCGCGTGCTTCGGTCTCGGCGGAAAGTCCGAAGGTGTAGAGGCGCGGGGGGAGCGGCATGTCGCCGTCGGCGACGTTCAGAGCGAGTGTGACCACGCTGACGCGGCCAGCCTGGGCGAGCGCCGTGACTCCAGAGCGTGTCAGCGGGCCGACTATCACGGCGGCGCCGCGCTGCACGGCGGCTGCGTATTCGGCGAGGATGCTTTCGGCCTGGGCATCGGTGCGCGACACCTGCAGGGACTGGCGGTTCTCCGCGAAAACGAGAGCAGCCTGGCAGCCGAGGCGCACGGCCTCCGCTGCTCGCGAGAACTCCGGGGCATTGAGCGGGAGCAGCAGGCCTATAAAAGGCCGTTCGCCCGGGGGCCGGCTTGCCGGATCGTCGACGGCCGCGCACAATGCCGGACTCAACAACGCCGACAAAGCGAAACAGATTTGGGCGCAAGGACCGGCAGGCATGGCGGGAGCTCGAGCGGGGGAGGTCAATTATATGTGGTCGCCACGCCCATTGGGAACCTCGAAGACATCAGCTCGCGCGCTCTTGATTCTCTTTCCCGCGCCGACGTGATCGCCGCGGAGGACACCCGCGTCACGGCGCGGCTCCTTGCGCACCATCGCTTGCAGGGAAAGATGGTTGCGGTGCACGAGCACAACGAGCGGCGTTCCGCCGACTGGATCGTCGGGGAGCTCGCGCAGGGCAGAAACATCGCGCTCGTCACCGACGCCGGCACGCCGGCTGTTTCCGACCCGGGCGCGACGGTTGTCGCAAAAGCGCGCGCCGCTGGGTTCAAGGTCGTCCCGGTACCCGGCCCGAACGCCGCGGTGACCGCGCTCTCGGCGTCGGGCATCGCGGACGGTCCATTTCTATTTGCGGGTTTCCTCCCGGCCAAGTCCGGCCCAAGGCGCAAGGCCCTCGAAGCTTTGAGCGCCCTGCCGTATACACTGGTGCTCTACGAAGCGCCTCACCGTGTCGTCGAATGCATCGAAGACATGGCCGTGACGCTCGGGGCCGAACGGTCCGTCGTGATCGCGCGCGAGCTGACCAAGCTGTTCGAGCAGATTCATCGATGCGTCTTAAGCGAAGCCGCGGCCTGGCTTGGGGCGGACCCCGACCGGCGGCGCGGCGAGTTCGTGCTGATCGCCGAGGGGGCCGCGGCCCGAAACAAGAGTGCGAAGTCCGATTGGGAACCGGTGCTGGCGACGCTCCTCGCGGAGCTGCCGCTTGCGCAGGCGGTGAAGCTCGCCTGCAAGCTCACCGGAGCGAAGAAGAACACGGTGTACGCGCGAGCACTGGAGCTCGCGAGCGAAATGAAAACCCGGCGCCCGTAATTTCGTGCAATCGCTGACCCTTACCCGCCCGGACGACGCTCACCTGCACCTCCGAGACGGCGCCGCCCTCGCGAGCGTGCTTCCCCATACCGCGCGCGCGTTCGCGCGGGCGGTGATCATGCCCAATCTCAGACCTCCCGTCACGAGCACCGAGCTCGCCGCCGCCTACCGCGGCCGGATCGTTCACGCCCTGCCGAAGGGCTCCAGTTTCGAGCCTCTGATGACCCTCTATCTGACCGACAACACCAGCGCGCAGGAGATCGCGCGCGCGAAGAAATCCGGATTCGTATGCGGCGTGAAATACTACCCGGCAGGCGCAACGACGAATTCGGAGGCTGGCGTCACGCGCATCGAGCGCGCCCATCCGGCGCTCGCCGCGATGGAAGAGCAGGAACTGCCCTTGCTCGTTCATGGAGAGGTCGCGGCTCCGGGCGTGGATGTTTTCGATCGCGAGCGCGTGTTTCTGGACACGGTCCTGGCCGGCATCACCCGCCGCTTTCCGAGGCTTCGCATCGTGGTCGAGCACGCGACCACCCGCGAGGCGGTGGAGTTCGTTCTGGCGGGCGGTCCCCACATCGCCGCCACTATCACCGCGCACCACCTGCTCTACAACCGCGGCGCAATGTTCGCCGGCGGCATCCGGCCGCACTATTACTGTTTGCCGGTGCTCAAGCGCGAGGAGCACCGCGAGGCGCTGGTGCGCGCGGCGACGAGCGGCAACCCGAAATTCTTCCTCGGCACCGACAGCGCGCCGCATGCCCGCGCCGACAAGGAGACGCCGTGCGGGCACGCGGGAATCTATACGGCGCACGCGGCGATCGAGCTCTACGCGGAGGTCTTCGAGCGGGCAGGGGCGCTCGACAGGCTCGAGGCCTTTGCCAGCTTTCACGGCGCGGATTTCTATAGGCTGCCGCGCAACGCGGGCTCGATCACTTTGCGCAAAGAGAGCTGGACGGTGCCCGGCGAGATCGCGTTCGGCGGGGCGACGCTCGTGCCGCTGCGCGCGGGCGAATCCGTCGGGTGGCGGCTCGCCGGAGGATGACCCCCGGGCACTGGGGACGCGCGCTCGATGCGCCGATTTTCGCGGCGCTGAAGCCTCTGATCGGACACTTGCCGCAAGACCGGTTTCCCCGGCACGACGACCTCAATGTGTTGACCGTCCCTTCAGGGGTCAGCGGCGGCGGCGCGCCGATCCGCTTCGTGCCTCCGGCGGCGCCTTCCAGGGAATTCTCGGCGCAGTACGAAGTCCGCATCTTCGAGACCGGAGAGGTGCAGACGCGCCCGGACAACTGGCACGATCTGTTCAATGCGCTCGTGTGGCTCGCGTTTCCGAGAACCAAAGCGGTTCTGAACAGGCACCATTGCGAAGAAATCCGCGCGCGGCGCGGCCAGCAGCTGCGGGGCACGGCCCGCGACGTGCTGACCCTGTTCGACGAGGGCGGGATCGTCGTCGCCAGTGCGGACGCGGATTTGCCGGCCCTGTTGCGCGATTGCAGATGGAAGGAGCTGTTCTGGAGGCGCCGCACGGAAGTGTTGCGCTCCATGCGCTTCTATGTGTTCGGCCACGCGATCTACGAAAAAGCGCGCGAGCCTTACAAGGGCGTCACGGGAAAGGCGGTGATCGTCGATGCCGCGTCCGGACTGCTCGAAGCGCCGATCGAGCGGCAGCTCCCGGAACTGGACGCACGAGCGGCGGAGTATTTCTGCGGGACGGAGGCCCTGGCCTCGACCCGCAGTCTGCCGCCGCTGCCGATTCTGGGCATTCCCGGCTGGGATCCGTCCAACGGGTCCGAGGAATATTACGACGACCCCTCGCAATT